>JAUVKJ010000013.1 GCA_030592145.1 Bacteroides sp. | reverse complement strand
AGCTTGAAACAAAATACATAAATAATACTGAAGCGGTCGATAAGGCAGCCCGGGAATTATACGATAAGGATCCTGAACTGGCACGCGGATTTATTACCGACTACTCGGCAGGCATGGGAGAATATACCTTCCGGAGATGGAAGGAACTCGGACAGTTCCTGCTTGTAAAATATATTGACGGGAATGTGAAAAAGGAGGCAGACGGTGAATTCCAGTACAATGGAATGGGTGGAAAGGTACCTGCCAATCCCGACCAGCCCGGGTATCCGGACTGGTGGTATGAGAAGATCGTGGAAAAGGACGGGCAAAAGCTGAAAGTCATCGGAAAAGGACACTAGGATGTAACCTTTGTAAAAAATATTTGTAAATTTGCGCTCTGTAAAAATTGGGGGATACAAAATTATACTACGATGGATTTACTAAAAACAGCTGAGCAGGAATTTACGAAGGAAGCCAATCTCCCTTCGTTCAATTCGGGTGATACGATCACTGTTCATTATAAGATCAGGGAAGGGAACAAGGAAAGGATACAACAATTCCGCGGCGTTGTACTGCAGCGCAGGGGATCCGGCATCAGCGAAACATTTACCGTTCGAAAAATGTCCGGAAACTTTGGTGTGGAAAGGATCTTTCCCATTTCCTCCCCCTTTATTGATAAGATTGATGTAAATAAAAAAGGACATGTTCGCAGGGCCAGGATCTTTTATCTCCGTGGAAGAACCGGCAAAAAAGCCCGTATTCAGGAAAAAAGAATTACAACTCCGGCTAAAAATAGCGAATAAGATAAAGGGGCTGTCTCATAAGTGGGCAACTCTGTATCTATTTCACATGTGAATGGCCATTTTTGGACTTGGAGCGGATATTAGGTGAGCCGCCTTAGCGTTGTTTGCGAAGCAAATTATGCAGCGGCGAATTAACATCCTCGGAAAAACACAGAAAAAGGGCCGAATCAATTTGTTTTGAGACGGCCCCTTTTTTAATCAATAGAAGTTCGTTCTTATCTTATGCCTGCTTTACATTCACTGCATTCAATCCTTTCTTGCCTTCCTGAAGTTCGAAAGTTACCTGATCTTCTTCTTTGATTTCATCGATCAACCCGGATACATGGGTGAAATACTCATTTTCCGAATCATTGTCTTTAATGAAGCCATAACCTTTGGCGTCGTTAAAGAATTTTACTGTACCTGTTTTCATTAAATAAAATAATAAATTAAAAAACTAAAAATTAATAATTGCGCAAAGGTACCAGAAATAATGAGAAATAATAAGAAATTATGAGTATAACTATTAATAACATGTTAAATTCTGATTATATGTCAAAATAACCGGCAAGCATCTTCATGCAGAATTAATGATCAGGTTAAAAAGGATTTTCATAAATTTAAACCCCATTAATATTCAATTAAATGAAAAACAAGATTATCCTTCCAGCCACTATTATTCTTCTGATGATCATTCTTGCATCATGTTTCCCCGGAGGGAACCCATCGGAAGGTGTCGCCAGTGATTTCGGTACCACAGCAGGATTTCTGAGGGGACTCTGGCATGGGTTCATCGCTCCATTTACGTTTGTGGTTTCCATATTCACCGACGGTATACATATGTACGAGGTACATAATAACGGCGGATGGTATAACTTCGGCTTTGTGATCGGTGCCGGTATCATATTCAGCGGAAGCGGCAGGGCATCCAAGAGAAAAAAATATGCCTGAACCGTATATCACAAGGCAATAATCCCGGAACAGACCCGGGAAGAGATGAGAAAGTTCCAATAAACTGTACTAAGCCGGCATTTTTATAAAATTTCCTCATGGAGATTTGTTTGTTTCATTTTTATTGATTAAAATATAGTCATTATTTTTGACTAATTTCTAATCATTATGATGAAACGAAGCGGACAGGCAGACCTGCCCCTGCATCCTGGTAAGGTGCCGGCATGGTTGTACGAGCGTATGGCAAAAATGGCCAGGGCGATCACCGAAGCCATTGTTGAAGACTATGGTAAAGAAGAGTTCCTGAGAAGGATAAGTGATCCGTACTGGTTCCAGGCCCTGGGATCCGTACTCGGGATGGACTGGCATTCTTCAGGCATTACAACTTCGGTAATGGCTGCCCTGAAAAAGGCCATCAATCCTGTTTCGCATGAGCTTGGATTATATGTATGCGGCGGGCGTGGATCCTACTCCCTCAGAACACCGGATGAACTGCTTCAGTACTCCGGGCGAACAGGGCTCGACGGGGAATCCCTGGTCCGTTGCAGCAGGCTTTCGGCCAAGATCGATAACACGGCCATTCAGGATGGTTTTCAGATCTATCTGCATACATTTATTGTTTCGGATTCCGGAAACTGGTCCGTCATTCAGCAGGGAATGAATGGCCCCATCGGCATGGCCCGAAGGTACCACTGGCATTCCGCCAGCCTCAGATCCTTTGTGGAGGAACCGCATACTTCCATTGTCGGGGAAAACCTGGGAAAGATACTGAACCTCACAGACCCTGAGGCTGCTGAAACAAGGAAAGGCATTTTGCAGATAACTCATGAATCGCCGTATAAAATGATAGACGAAATCCGGCTTATGGTCCTGCCAACACATCATGATGTAAGCTACCGTGATGTGGACCTGAAAAGGCTGGGGGCCGTCCTGGCCATTGCCTACGAACGCAAATTCAAAGAATTTGAAGACCTGCTTCTGCTTGACGGACTCGGTCCCAAAACACTAAGGTCCCTCACTCTGGTCAGCGAGGTCATTCACGGCACACCTACCAGGTTCAACGATCCGGCCAGGTTTTCATTTGCCCATGGCGGAAAGGACGGGAAGCCTTTTCCGGTACAAACCTCTGTCTATGACGAGACTTTACAGTACCTGAGACATGCGATTGACCGCGCAAAACTGGGCATCTATGACAGGCAGAGGGCCGTCAGGGGACTGGTGCCACTCCTTTATAAACTTGAAAAAAACTTTATACCCAATATGGAACATTATCAAAAGTACATTGACAAAGAGAACCAGGAATCTCCTGAATTCGGTGGGATGACAACGGCCGGTATTCCCGGCAGAAAGAAACATAAAAAGAGAACAGAGCCCCGAGAAAAACAACTGAGCCTGTTCTCTTAGTATATGCCTGCCGGGATCGGCCCGGACTTATCTTTTGCGCGCCTTTGAACTTGACGGCTGTGTCGCACGGCTGCTACCCGTGCTCTTCGATGAACTGCTGCTCCGTGAGCGTGAAGTAGAAGTCTTTGCAGGCTGCTGCCGGCTCTGCTGGTAGTTGTAGCTGCGCTGGCTGCCCTGGCTCCGTGCCTGGGATTCCCTTTTCAGATCCTGCCCGGTTCTGCCTGATGAACTGCGTCCCTGATTGCTTTTATAGGTGTCTCCCTGGCTTGATCTCCGGGTCTGGCTGCTTCGTTCAGTGGCCGTTCCGGTTGTCGATTTAGCGGACCGGGCAGTTGAAGAAGTCGTGGCGGACGATCGGCTGCGATCAGGCATATCGCTTTTCTTCCAGGATCCTTCTTCCCTGCTTTGCCAGTTATCTCCTTTTTGCCTGTATACATTACCGTTCCGATCAGTGTATACATTATTCTTACGACTGCTTGTAGCGGGTTTACTGTAGGAGGAGCGTGTGGCACCCGACCCTGTCCGGGAACCATAGGTGGTTGCCCTTGTGCCAGTATGAACAACGCCGGTGGACCTGCTCTTATAAACATTATGGCTTTGGGAATAATGACGACGCCCGTCATAGTAACCTGCCCTGTACCCGGAGCGGCTGCTCGCGTACACACCATAACTGTAACCATGGTAATAGCCTCTGTAATGCCCGCGATTGTAACCATGATAATAACCATGCCTGTATCCGTAGCGGTATCCTGTGGGCCCCCAATATGAGGTATAATAGTACGGTCTCCTGTAATAGCTGTACCCGACCCATCCGTAGCTGATGCCGACAGAGAATCCCCAGCCGGTATACGGATTGTAATGGACCCCGTAACCGTAGGTCACCGGGCGCGGGTAGTAATAGGTCCTGTACCAGGGTCTGTAATAATATCCTGTCCCATAAACAATGGTGCCGTGATAGGAATAGGAATATACATAGCCGGGGGTGTATCCAACGTATACAACATCGGGTGTATAGTCGTAAATATATACATACTTTACATTGTATACGGGGTATTCCGGGGGAATTGACTGTACGTCGTTGGGGACCGAAACGCAGACTTGCCAGGGACCCGTGGCATGATCTGACACAAACCATACTGCATTGTCCACACAATAATACCGGTTATCGATGAAAAGAACTGACTTATCCGTATTTACCGCATAAGCCATCTCCGTGCCCTGCATCCTTTCAAACTCGGGATTCCCGTCATAAACAACTTCAACGCTTGCTTTTTTACGATCGATTTCAGCGGTCTGGGGAATCTCGTTCTCCAGCATGGCTTCTTTTGCTTCCCGGGTATTGGGCACGGATGATCGTACACTTCCCATCTCCGAATCGGTGTTAATGCTGGCAAAACCTTCAGGAAGATCATCCGGATTTACAAATGCCCAGTCTTCCGAATCCAGTGATTTTGACCTGTACCACCGGCCGGCTATAAGTACATAATATCCCTGGGAATTGATATCCATCAGTATCTCGCTTTCCGTATTTCTCACATATAGAAGATCGGTGCCTTCAAGGGCGGCAAAATCCGGTTCACCGTCTGTGATGATAAGCTCGGCCGGTACCTTGCTGAGAATTAACTTCGGCGGATAATCCAGCGTGCGTGCAATGGAGTCAACGTCTGTCTCCGGTATATCCTCCGTCGGTGTGATCTGGAGAATTGAGTTGGGAGGATTATCTATTTTCCGCCAGGTATCCTCTACCCTGCCGGCCCTGTACCACCAGTCACCTCCTTTCAGGTAAAAGAATCTGTCCGCCTTATTGTATAGGATAAAATACGGAGTATTGGCAACATACTGGATCTTTGTATCCTCAATATCCTCCAGGATGGGCTCCCCGTCGATCAGGACCAGCACAGCCGCTTCGTCCTCGAAATAGATCTTTGGCGGGGCATGGTTGAACTGCTCTGATAATACATTGGATTTTTCAACCATCTCCAGGCTGGTTAGCAGCCGGTCGAGTGAGAATGTCATGTCCATTTCCGGAATTTCAGTTTCCAGCAGCCTGATCATTGCAGATTCCTCCGCTTCGCCGGCATCCGGAATTTTTACCGACTCGATATTAACATCCGTAAGGTTGACAAGCCGGGTGTCAAAATCGGTAACCAGCCGGCTTGTAAACCACATGGCACCGAATACCAACCTCTCACCTTTTTTCTTAACAGAGATTGCCGCCCTCGCATCAAGAATATCTCCTTCCAGCGAGTTTATCTGCGGCTGGTAGATCGAGATCTGGAACGATTCCTTTTCCACTTTTTTCGGCCATTCCGGTTCCTGCTTGTCGGGAACAGCAGTTTTTGCTGCGGCTACGGCCAGGATCCAGATAAATATTGAGATTGCTTTAAGTGTTTTCATGGCTTTATGTTTTTATGCAAAATAGTTTTACTGGTGAACTAATATCCAAATACCATGCCAGCGCTATTTCTGATAAATTTATGTAAATTTCATCTCGCCAAACACAATATTCATCAAAAAACTTTAAACACTGTAAAGATTTCATGCCTGATCATTTTTTATTAATGTCCGGATTTATGAATTTTGATACCGGAAACATAAACAGCATTCATGCCGATTAAAAGGAAACATATTTTGAAGTCCCTAATATTTATGCTGGCATCGGGATTTATCCTCTCATGTGAGGATCACTCTGAAGAGCAACACCCTTCCATAGACACAGGTTATTACGAGATGGATTTTACAGTACAGGTGACCGACCGGAGCGGATTCCATATCTTTGCCGAAGAACTCTTCTCAAGTGACATGAACGACATTTTGAGCAAGGCAGGGCTTACCGGTATCCAGGTGGAGGCTGTTATCCTTAAGGAAGCACAGGTAAGCCTGCTGGAAGCAGAGCCCCATGCGGACTTTGACATTCTGAAATTTCTCGAATTGACGGTTTATACGGATTCCCTGGGGGAGACCAAAATAGCATGGTCTGATCCTGTTCCGGCTGACCAGTCCACCGTTACCCTTGATCTTACGGAGGAAAATATCCTGCCATATTTCAATGAAGACAAATTTATCCTGACAGCACAGGGCTACCTCAGGGAAAGAGTATATGAAAATGTAAAGTTACATGCAAAAGTAAAATTCCAGATCAATCAGTAATTACATAAATTCTATTGACATGAAAACTTCAAAGATTTTCCTGATGCTTCTCATGGCGGCCGGGATTTTCACCTCAGGCTGCGACGAACTTCTGAGTGACCTGCTCAAATTTAATTCGGAATGGTACTCCATGAAATTCCCCATTAACCCTTCCGATACAGTTGGTGATCTTGTTTTTACCACAGAAGAATTCGATGCAAACATCGATTCTGTACTCTCTGCGAACGGGGTTTCCCAGGAAAAACTGAAATCGGCAAGGGTTTCAGATGCCAGGTTCACCATCCTAACCGAAGGGTACACCTTTGACCCGGTAACCCGTGTGGAATTGTTCATCGAGACTCCCACCCTGGGAAGTACCAGGCTGGCATGGCTTGATCCCGTACCCAGGGGGGTCACCATGATCGAACTCGATCTTAACATGGATGATCTGCAGGACTATCTCCTCGAGGACAAGTTTACGCTTACTGCTCAGGGAACCCTGGCTTCAAAGGTTGATCAAACGATTGATTTTCTGGCCGAAATCAGGTTTATTCTCCAGGGGGGACTGTAGCAATAGAGCTCAGTCCACCTGCCCCCTTCCGGACATGGTCCTGCCCAGGTGGTCAACATTTGCGGGATTAATCGTTCTCTGTTTTTAACGGATCTTCTTGACTACCCTCAGCGGCTGGCTTGCCATTCATCTTCTCTTCAAATTTCTTTCTCCAGTGAGACTTCAGGTTATCATGCCTCCAGGACCTGTCTTTCCAGGGGGGACCATCTTTGCTGTGGTGTCCCAGTCCGGTGAACAGGATCTTTGAAAGGATCAGGATTCCGAGGGTCTGCCAGTAATCCAGAACCGGTCCGCTGAACAATTCCGGTACCAGCCAGTTCCATAACAACATTACAACATAGGTGAACAGGGCCAGGAAGGCGATGCCCATCACAACAAATTTCCCAAAATAAAATACTCCTCTTGCTTTCATGACTTATAATTTTAAAGTTGATTATACAATTCTCTTAACTTTACCCTGAGGAACAGGATGGCGTAACGTTTTCTTGACAGAAGTGTGTTGATACCTTCACCCGTCATGCCGGAGATCTCCCTGAAGCTCTTGTCTTCAAACTCGTTCCAGATAAAAACATCCCTTTGGTCCCCGGGCATTTCATCAAGCGCCCGGTCAATGGCATTCCATATCCATTCGCGCATCATCTCGTCTTCCGGGTCCCTCGTCAGAGCCGGCAGTATATCCTCAAGCATAAGGGGCGCACCATCCTCTTCCCTGCTCATTACCTGCCTGTCGGACAAGGGTTCCGGTTTCTTTTTCCTGAAATAATCCGTGATCTTGTTGCGGGCAACGGTGAACAGCCAGGAAGTAGTCCTTTCCGTGGAACGGATGTCGCTGAATCCTCTCAGGAACTGGTATAGAACCTCCTGCAGGATGTCTTCGGCATCCTCCCGGTTGCGGACACGCTGCCGGATATAATTCAGGAGCCTGCCCTGTTCCTGGTTTGTTACATCCTCAATATATCTGCTTTCTTCTGCGGTCATGGAATCCGGAATGCCTCTTTGGTAATAGGGACGAATCAGGTTGGGAAATATTTTAATGCTACAAATAAAAATTATGGATGCAGGTTATTCACCCAGTCCGGAATTTTTCCTGCCTCAATGCCCAGGAAGTTGTTCGCCATAAAATACATGATTATGGATACGACCAGTATCCCGATCATATTCAGAATGAAACCGGTCCTGACCATGGTGCGGATACTCAGCCGATTGCTTCCGAACACGATGGCATTTGGCGGAGTGGCAGTAGGCAGCATGAATGCGAGTGAGGAAGCCAGGGTCGCAGGGATCATAAGCAGCATGGGATTGTTTCCGCAACTGACTGCAAGTCCCGCGAACACAGGCAGCAACATCTGGGTGGAGGCTATATTGGTGGTAAGTTCGGTAAGGAAAGACATCAGCGTGACAACGCTCAACATGATCAGGAAGGGAGGCACCTGGCCTGTCCACTCAAGCTGTTGCCCGAACCAAAGAGCCAGACCGGAGGACTGGAAAGCCAGTGCAAGCGCAAATCCGCCACCGAATAGCAGGATAATATGCCACGGAAGTTTTTTAAGCGTCTTCATATCCATGATCCTTTCTCTTTTACGGCGGGGCGCCGGAAAGATGAACAGCAACGCGCTGATAAATATAGCCACTGTCCCGTCATTAAAATATTCCGGATTGCCAAACAGGCTGCTCCAACCGGGAATGGTAAAAGAATCAAACTTTATTCCTGTTCTGAAGATCCATAACATTGCAAGCAGGATGATCAGGATAAACACTATTTTTTGTTCCGGTGTTGAGGGCCCCAGGGCCCGATACTGTTTTCTGAAATGGGAAGCATCAAGGTCGGCCCACCTTTCCCTGGGCCTGAATTTTAAATAAATGACCAGCCAGATCGCAACCAGCATTATTACAGTTATGGGAAAGGCCATGAACATCCATTCCGTGAAGGAGGTTTCAGGGGCGCCCGGGTACAGCAGGGTAAGCATCTTGGGATACACCAGGTTGGTAGGTGAGCCGACCAGGGTGGCCATACCTCCTGCCGAAGCGCTGTAGGCGATTGCCAGCAGTAAACCAATGGAATAATGCTTTACAGATTCCTTGGAAACATTTTTTTCAAGGCTGGAAATGATTGACAGAACGATCGGGATCATCATCATGGTAGTGGCCGTATTTGAAATCCACATGGAAAGGAATGCAGACGCGAGCATGAACCCGATCAATATCCGGCCCGGGCTCACCCCTGTCAGCAAAAGAATCTTTAAAGCAATCCTTTGATGAAGTCCCCACTTCTCCATGGCCAGGGCCATAATAAATCCGCCGATGTAAATAAAAATGATATGATTGATATATACCTCGGATACTTCCTTCCCATCAAGGATTCCCAGCATTGGAAACAGGACAAGGGGTAAGAGGGAGGTTATTGATAGCGGGATGGCTTCGGTAATCCACCAGATCGACATCAGTGCAGCCACCGCCAGAGTTGCGGTAATTTCCGGCTTTCCCGGCTCCAGGTCTGCCGCCAGTAAAATAATCACAAAGACAATAATTCCGATCAGAAGTCCTGTATATTTTCTGCTCACTTACTTTATAGATATTTTGTTTAACCCACTATTCAGCAGAATAATGTTATCTGAATTGTTAATCTCAATTTCATTATGAATTACAGTCATATTTCCATATTGAGAAGGAATATAAAATTCACAAGACATATTTGAAGGTATCTGAATTATATATTCCCGCTTGTTGATCTTAGTTTTATATTCAACGCTGATAAAACCACGAATTGTGGGGACTTTAATTTTACAATAATTTAAGCTTCCGGGCTGAGGTTTGATAACAGCATGAGAAAAACCGGGTCTCACCGGTCTGATACCCAAAAGCCATCTTGGGATAATATTGGCAGGAGCTGCTCCCCATGCATGATTCCAGTCAGAGTTTGGCTTATACTTCATGTCCCATGCTTCCATGGTTATTGTTGAACCTTTCCGAATCATATTATACCAGCTTCTGTCATTTTCAGAAGTTAACAAATCAAAGGCATATTCTGATTCACCTGCTGCATAAAGTCCTTCCAAAAGGTATTGGGCACCGTAAACGCTGCAAGCCATGCCGCGGGTCTTAATAAATCCCACTACACCCGCGGTATATTCTTCCGGGACCAATCCAAATGCCAGGGGTATCATGTTGGCATGCAAGGATACATGGTCAGAGTTTTCACCATCTGTATAAACACCTCTCTTTTTATCAAATAGTTTATCATTGATTAACGCTTTTACCTGAATAGCTTGTTGTTGGAAGAAAACTGAATCTTTCTTTATATTAAGATACCCTGCCAGTTCAGCCATTAATTTAAGGCTCTGACAGTAAAATGAATTAACGACCGTATTGATCTCAACCATTTCATACCCATCCCTTTCACCTTCCGGGCTTGCCAGTTTCCACCCGGTATCTTTTTGTGCCGGAGGCCAATCAACAATATCTCTTAGTTTTATTTCCGGATTTGAAAAACCAAGATTTTTCATGAGTTCTTCACTTGTATTTCCGGAAGTAATAAGGCCATCCTCACGAGCCAGGGCCATTAAGGTTTTATGTTTCAGTTCTTCATAATAACAGGCTGTTGATTCAAGATTACCTGTATACATAAGATCGTAATAAAACATAGGCACTGTATGAAGGATCCATTCGGTTGGCCATGTCGGATTTTTTATAAAATACTCATTTGTTCTTCTGGCCATTGAGTATTCACGATCTGTACAATAGTGCCCCATCTGGTTTATGTAAGCATCTGCTTCATAAGGTATTCGCTCGCGGTCTCCATCTATATAAAGTCCGGTAAATGAAGTTGCTTTTATGCTGTATTTAGAAATATCCCACACTTGATTGAGTATAGTATCAGAAGATTCAAAAAAACTGGCTTCATCATCAAAATAATAGAAATAAGCTTTCTGCCAGATATCTTTCAGATGCATATCAGAATTTAATTGCTCAATTTCACAATACCTGAAGGGCATAACAACGCCGATGGAATCCGGTAGTTGAATGGCTGACGCTCCTGTATTTCTTTTATCAGGTGCAGGATTAATGGTATATCTTTTCTTACCCGGGCGTACAGGTAAAATGACTTTTTTGTACCGGATTGTTCCTCCCGGATCCACCTCAATTTTATTATGTGCTGATAATTTTTCACCCAAATGAACCGTAATTGTATCATTTGTTTTTGAATTCAGCTCCAGCACCAGCTTCCCGAAAGCGTCCTTTCCAAAGTCAATGAAATAGTGATCCGGGTGAATTTTAGTTATCTGCTCGGGTTCTATTCTGATGGTTTGTATCTTGTTTGGTGTAGTGCAATATCCTTTGATTATTCCGGTCTGGAATGAACGAATATCTGAAAAGGGCGAAGGTTTATGCATTTCATGTCCCCATACCCTCACTTTCCAATAATACGAGGTAGTATCAGCTAATCCTGGTCCTTTATACTCCAGCTCAACGGAATTATTATTATTGATTTTTCCGCTGTTCCATACATCTGTTTGTTCATCTTTAAGTTTTTCTTTTGATCTGGCAACTAAAATCTGATAAGCAGATTGATATTCAAAGTTCTCAGGGACAATCCATGAAAATTCAGGTGCAGAGTCAAGAATGTAAACATGATCCGTATCCCGGATAAATTCAACCATTAATCCTGTTGGCTTCTTTTCAGTTGAATTGCATGCAGCTAAGGAAGAGAAGAATAAAAAAATAATCAGATAATGTTTCATGTGCTGTAATTTATCCGCAACCCCTTGTTAACTCTATTAACAAATCTTTTCCTCTGTTTACAAACACATGAGCTGGTGTATCTTTCAAATCTGAGATTTCAAAAACCGATAATATTTCTTCCAGTTTTTGAAGTTTCATATTTGCTTCCACATTGTTAGCTGCTTCAAGTTCAGAACGTAAAACCTGAATCTTTTCAAAATCCTGAATACCTTCCAGAAGCCTTTCAAACCTGATTGAACTTCTGCCTCCCGGGTAAACAAAATAGGTGTCGCCGGCGGGCCAGGCGCGGAAGCGGGAATCAGTTAAGGGATTTTCCACCCAGGAGTTATATGCCCACCTGAGGAAACCACTGTATCCTTTACTGGCTGCATACCAGCCCATGTAGGCCGATTCAGCCGGAGGCGAAAAGGTAAAATTATTCGGGTAAGGTTCAATACAACAAACATAATAAGTAGTATGGAAACCTTTTTCAGACCTTTTGATAATATCTTCTTTTGGAATAATATGCTCTGAAGCAACACATAAATCATATAAATCATTGTTGATTTTTTCGTGGTAACCTCCTGCCAGTGTGATTTTTAATTCGGGAGCAATGGATTTAATAAATGTAATCATTTTTTGCATATCCTCTGATTTACGTTCGTCCATTGCTATTGTGGTAATATTTTGCCATTCTTTTTCGTTTAAGTGGGTTGTAAATTTCTGAAGAAAAGGGGTCCAAATTTTTTCATATTCTATTGTACCCGTGAGGGCTGTAACAGTTGTCTCTTTTTCTATTAATTCATCGAAATAAGTAAAACGGTTTCCCCAGGGGATCATTGTGTAGCAATTTATTTGTGCAGTGATTCCACAATCCATAGCTAATTCAATCCAATTGTCAAAATCCGTGAAATCATATGACCATGTGCCATTTTCGTTTTTCGCCCATTTTATTAATGATTCAAAATGGTCATAAGTCTGCCCTCCCCAAGGCTTGTGTATAATACTTGCCGTAATACATTTTTGGCCGGCTTTGGCAAGCATTTTCATTAATGGCCTCAGTAAATTGAAATGCTGCTGCGACCAGACTTCTACCTTATTGAAACGGGCAACTGCAAACGGGTTTTGCCACAAATCAAGATGGAATGCCCAATCTGCAGGTTCTGGTAATACTTTGTCCAGCACTTCAAGTTGAATATTGAAAACAACTTCTTTTTGCCGTTTGGCTTTTATTGTAATATTCCCGGAATATGTCCCGGCTACCGCTTTATGAGGGACTTTAATAGTAACCCATACCGGCCTGGCCGAATTGGCTTCAATATCAAAATAAGGAATAGGGTCAAGCGCATCGGCTACCAGCGAAGAATCGAAATCAGCAGGTTTACGGTGGCCACATCCGCCAGCAAATTCATCTGTTATTATGTAGCGTACAAAAAATGTATTGATATTTTCAGCCAAAATTTTATTTCCGGTTCCATCTTTTAAATCAGAAACTACGCAATGGACTTTGTTCAGGTTTTCAGATGTCCACAAAAGGAGTTGAGCATTTACTTTTTTTCCTTTCCAGGCAATACCTTTCCAGTTGTCGCATATTTCAATTTGGGGGACGGTACTTTTTTTATAACGCTTATCAATGCTTCCAACGCTTGCATGAATGCCTTTCTGTAACGCGCTCCAGGCAACTATATCCCCGGGATTCGGATCTGATGGTTCAGAATAAGTATTATATTTTACCCTCTCAGGGGAACATGATATTATTAGTATTGCTGACAGAATTGTAAAAAAAGCTATACCAATTTTCATTTTGTAAATTTTGGCAATGATCATTTATTAACTACAATATGAAGATGGGCAGTTGCAGTATATCCATGCTCATTCGAACGTTCCACTTTAACTATATAATGTCCGGGATCGGAGAATGAATGAAGCGTTTCTGCATATTTCCCCTGACTTGGGTTTTCGGGTATGCTATCAGATTTGACTGACAATTTTGGGGTTCCATCGCCAAAATCCCATATTTCGTTTCCTGTATCGCCGTGGAAAGTACGTACATGAAATGTAACCGCATCTCCTGGTTTTATTCCAAGTGTAGGATGAAAACCGGCATGAATAGCAGGAATCCGTTTTTCAGGATTTTCCTTGTCAAAAACCTGTACTACTGTAAAATCATAATCTACCTTACCTTTTGAATCAGTCACCTTCAGTATTTCACTATACTCACCAGCTTTATCGTAA
>JAUVKJ010000246.1 GCA_030592145.1 Bacteroides sp. | reverse complement strand
TTCAGGTCAGCCCGTTTCCTCCAGAGGTTTAAAAATACCTCCTGAACCACGCCCTCGGTATCCTCCCTGTTCTTGAGATAACTGAGGGAGATGGAATAGATCTTTTTATTATACTTTCTGTAAATTTCATCAAAAGCAAATGCATCACCCCTCTGCAGTCCCCTGATTAACTTTGTATTAGGATGTTCTTCTGTCATAAATAAATCCTCAGGCCAAAATCAAAAGTATGCTTTCCTGATCAGATCCTCAAAAGTTAATAGTAAAAACATGAACCGCTTTAATAAATAATCAAATCGATTTGGAACAACCGAGGGTTATGGTTTCTGCACACTTATTTACAGATTTTTGCATGCTTCCATAAGGGGAGGGATAGAAATAAGCGGCCTGACGACGCGTTAGCGTTGTAGACGCAGTTTTGCCGTTCCAAGGAGGTAATGGATGGAGACAAGTCGCCTGACGACGCGTTAGTGTTGTAGCCGCGGTTTTGCCGTTCCAAGGAGGTAATGGATGGAAACAAGCTGCCTGACGACGCGCCAGCGTTGTAGCAGCGGTTTCCATCCATCCCCTCCTTACCCTTCCCATGACAACCGCTCGTCGAGCAGCCGCTGCACGATGTTGTGATCCAGCAGCCAGCGGATCACCCTGATGGACTTTTCTTCGGAACCGCCAAGTTCTTTCACCAGGTCATCCAGCAGGAGGGGTTTCTCTTCCAGTTTTTTCCGGATCTTCTCTTCGATATAATCAAATTCGTATTTACTCAGGTCCAGTTCGCTCTCCTGCATACATACATCGCAGTGCCCGCAACGTTTTGTGCCTTTTTCTCCAAAGTAGGCAAGCAGGTAGAGACTGCGGCAGCGGCTTTTCCCCGAAGCATAGTCCAGCATGGCATCCAGCCTGGACGAATACTGCTTTTTGCGGTCCCGGTAATGTTCCTTGCTGATATGCAGGGATTTGACATCCAGGCGCTCTTCCGTATAGATGATAACCGGGGTCTTCTTCTGGGGGATATACCTGATAATTCCCATGGAATTCAACCGCTTGAGATAACGCACGATCAGTCCGGATTTCACCCCTGCCTGCCGGGCGAGGGATTCCTCGTACAGGGTAACATAATCGGTAAATACCCCGGTGTAGGTGCGCAGGACCAGCTTGATGAATGCATCAAAGTCAGCGTTCGCGATCTGGAACTTATACAACTCATCCCGGCTCACAAGGAATTTTACCCTGGATGGATTGAATATCTCCTCGGTAAGTTCCAGGTAGCCTTCCATCTGAAGAAATTTCAGGCTGCTGTATATGGTCAGAATGGAAAATTTGTAACGGCTTGCAAACTCCGCAACATTAAAATCAAATACCTGGTTTTTTCCCGAACCTACCGGCAGCTGGCAGAAATTCCCCAGAGAACGGTAGATCTGCTTGATCCGGTCGATCTCCGGGTAGTTCATCTGTACCCTCTTGACGGCACCGGTTCTGTCTGCGGGACTGTATAAAAGGATCGCATGTGCCGTTTTACGGTCTCTCCCGGCACGCCCGGCTTCCTGGAAATAGGCTTCGATGGAATCGGGAATGTCCATGTGGATCACGAAACGGACATCTGCCTTGTCAATACCCATTCCGAATGCGTTGGTCGCGATGATCACACGTATCCTTCCGCTCATCCATTCAGACTGTTTCCGGCTGCGCGAATCCGGACCCAGTCCGGCATGGTAATAATCACAGGAGATCTTGCGCTTTCTCAGCATTTCAGACAGCTCTCTGGTCTTTTTCCGGCTCCTGGCATAGATAATGCCTGATCCCGGAAGGCGGGTAAGCAGATCCTGCAGGTATTTTTCTTTATCCTCTACCTGTTTTACCGTATAAACGAGGTTCCTGCGCTCAAAACCTGCACGCAGGACATTCTTTTCCCGGAACTTCAGTTTCTCCTGTATATCATCGATCACCTCCCTTGTAGCGGTTGCCGTAAGGGCAAGGAAAGGCACATTGGGAATAAGTTCTCTCAGATGGGCGATCTTCAGGTAGGAAGGGCGGAAGTCATATCCCCACTGGGAAATGCAATGTGCCTCATCAACGGTGACCAGGGAAATGTTCATCTGTGGAAGCCGTACACAGAAGATCTCTGTGGAAAGCCGTTCGGGGGAAACATACAGGAATTTGAAGTCCCCGTAAACCGCATTGTTGAGCCCGGTGTCGATTTCCTCCCTTGACAGCCCGGAATGCAATGCAATGGCACGGATTCCCATCTGGTTCAACTTTTCTACCTGGTCCTTCATCAATGCGATAAGAGGCGTGATCACCAGGCACATCCCCTCTCCTGCCAGGGTGGGTACCTGGAAGGTTACGGATTTGCCACCACCCGTTGGCAGGAGTCCAAGAGTATCATGCCCTGCTGCCACCGATTTGATGATGTCTTCCTGCACGGGCCTGAAATCTGAATACCCCCAGTAACGGCTCAATATCTGCTGATAAATATTCATCGGTAAAGGCATCCTGTAAGTTAATGATTAAAGTTGCCGGATAACTGTTCCCTACTATGTCCAATATCGCTATTTTTTTTGTATTTTCGCACAATTTTATAATCCTCAAAAACTCCGCGTATGTCTTTCCAGGAAGATAAGATCCGATCAGAAGGCCTGACTTTTGACGATGTACTGCTTTCTCCCTCCTATTCAGAGATAATGCCCAGGGAGGTCAGCCTGCAGACAGTCTTCTCCCGAAATATCCAGATGAAAATACCCATTGTCTCGGCAGCCATGGATACCGTAACGGAGGCGAAACTTGCCATCGCCATTGCCCGTGAGGGAGGCATAGGCGTGATCCACAAGAACATGTCAATTGAAAACCAGGCCCGTCATGTCAGAAAAGTAAAGCGGGCTGAAAACGTTATGATCCTGGATCCGATTACCATACTCGAAGACGGAACGATCGCAGATGCCCTGAACCTGATGCAGGAATACAAGATCGGTGGCATCCCGGTTGTCGACGATACGAAGAAACTCATCGGGATCGTAACCAACCGGGATCTTCGTTTCGAAACAAGAATGAGCCGCCCCATCCGGGAAATAATGACCCGTGACGGCATCATTACCACCAACCGGAAAACGGACCTGGTTAAGGCTGCAGATATCCTGCAAAAGCATAAAATAGAAAAACTTCCCGTGGTGGACGCGAACAACCAGCTCATCGGCCTGATCACCTATAAGGATATAACCAAATCAAAGGACAGTCCCAATTCCTGCAAGGACGCACAGGGCAGGTTGCGCGTGGCGGCAGCCGTAGGTGTGGCGGAAGATACGGATGAACGCATCCAGGCACTCGTTGAAACCGGAGTGGATGCCGTGATCATCGATACGGCGCACGGGCATTCCCGGAGAGTGATCGAGACCCTGAAGCGTGCCCGGAAGTTAACGGATAATATTGATCTCATTCTGGGCAATATCGGGACGCCCGAGGCGGCCAAAGCCCTTGTTAAAGCAGGTGCAGATGCCGTCAAGGTGGGAATCGGACCGGGTTCCATCTGTACCACCAGGATTATTGCCGGAGTGGGGGTTCCACAGCTTACCGCCATCTATGATGTGGCCAAGGCCCTGGAGGGCACAGGGATACCGGTTATCG
>JAUVKJ010000161.1 GCA_030592145.1 Bacteroides sp. | reverse complement strand
GAACGAATTTCCCCGGTGGGGATAAGTTCTGAATCCCCTGCCACATAACTGTCGGATGCGATCATCAACTCGTGATCATAGACAGTCGAAGATCCGCCGTTCAGGTTGAAATATGTATGATGAGTCAGGTTCAGGGGAGTGGGTTTATCTGCTGTGGCCTGGTAATCGAGGCAAACCTGATTATTATCATCAAGGGTATAGGTAACCCTTATCTTCAGGTTACCCGGGTACCCTTCCTCCATATCATAGCTGAGGTAAGTCAGGGTAACACCGGCACCGTTTTTGTCCGCAAATTCGGAGGCATCCCAGAGCTTTTTGTCGAAACCGGCCGAACCTCCATGGAGATGATTCCGGCCATTGTTCTGAACCAGACGGTACTCTGTTCCATCAAGTGTGAATACACCGCCGGCAATCCGGCCGGCATAGCGGCCGACCAGCGTTCCCAGGTAAGGATGATCCTGCAGGTAAGCATCAAAATTATCAAAACCCAGGACAATGTCAGCCATTTCTCCGTTTTTATCCGGTGCCTGGATGGATTGAATGATGCCGCCATAATTTGAGATTTTCAGGATAAGACCGTTCGAATTGCTCACAGTAAACAGGCTTGCTTCCCCGTTGTCCGGCAACTGTCCGAATACTTCTCTGGTAACTTTCATTGTTTGTTCCATTTAATATACGATCTGACAAAAATAGCAATTTGAAAAAGGATTTAAACTTTTACCTTATGATGTTGATAATATTTTATATTTTTGGGTTGCATAATAATCCTACACAATGAAAACATCCATGACCAGAAGACAGGGAATAATAAGCACCTTCCTCGCTTTATTTATCATTTTCTCAGTCACAGCCTGTAAAAACCAGAAATCATCGAAGTCCGGATCAAAAGATGATATTACACTTGAGGACTTAGCAAGCAAGGATATCGTGATCCAGGATGTCTCGGATTATCCCCTTCCCACATCATTCGAGGTGACCACCTTGCTGATAGATGCAGGGGCAAGTTATATTCTTGACCTTTGCAACCATGTTGATAACGTTGATAAATATATCAACCTGAAAAGCAAAGCCCTGAACCTGGGTGTCTACGGTGCAGACCTGAGTTATGCCGCGACCTATAACCAGACCCAGGAAACCATGCAATATCTCAGTGCAAGTGCAAAACTGATCAATGAACTGCAGATCGGATCCTTCGATGAAGAACTGGTAAATAATGTGGAAGCAAACATCGCCGATGTGGATTCACTGATCACTCTTATCTCCGATTCATTTTATGATACTTACGAATTTCTGACCACCAATGAGCAGGATGAACTATCCATTCTTGTAATGGCCGGGAGTTGGATAGAAGCGATATACATTACTACCCAGATCAGCATCATAAGTGCCGATAATGTAAAGATCGTGGAGATTATCAATGAACAGAGCACCTCACTCGAAAAATTACTTGAAATCATGGTACCCGTTTCCAAAAGTGAAATGAGTGCTGATGTTTTTAAGGGACTGCTTATCCTGCAGAAGATCTACCGGAGTGCCGAAGGTAATCTTTCCGGCGAGCAGCTTGAAGAACTTGTCCTGCAGACAGAGAATCTGAGGAAGCAGATCGTCTCCTGATTCTCAGATCACGATCCTTTCAGAACTGCCCGGCCGACTCTGTCCGCCGGGCAGTCTTGTTTTTATAATTTCACTACATTTACCGGATAATTGCAGGTATCATGGGTGAATCCATCCTCAATGCACTAATGCACTTGTTTGCCGTATTTGCTACGGTCCAGGAAAAGAATGTGTCGGACTCAGGGAGAAGGATCGTTAAGTCTTTCCTCCTGCGATACCTTAATAAAACGGAAGTCATCGAGGAATACCTCGAGCTGTTCGATAACTACCATGACTTTTACCGGCGTGAAGCAGCAACTCCACTCGAAGAAACCGGGTTCCAGACATCCATTCTTGATCCGCACAACCTGACCAGGATCTGCAACCAGATCCGTAAGGAATTAGACCGCAACGAAAGGATTATTGTCCTCTTCCGCCTGATCGAATTCGTTTTTGAGGATAAGGTGATAACTCAACAGGAACGGGAATTTGTTACTCTTGTAGGGAAAACTTTTTCCATCCGGGGAGAGGAGCTGAAAAACGCACTTCAATTCATTGAAGAGGGCAAGGAGGATTTGATCCCGGAGGAGTATACTTTATTTGTTCAATCTGAGATACCCGTATCCGTTGATGAACTGGAGGGAGACTGGATTGAGAAAAACCGGCCCAGGCAGGACATTCCCGATCATACCATTCAAAAAGAGGGTTTGCAAGGCAAGATTATCTTCCTTCATTTCAGGAGCCTGAATATTTTGGTATTGAAATACCTGGGACCGGATACCCTTACCGTTGACGGGAACCTTCTGGATACAGGCAAGGTGTACCTTTTCAATAACGGATCCATTATCCGTGGCAGCGGTTTTGGTTCGATCTATTATACGGAGATTGCAGGCAGGCTCCTGCAGTCCTCAAAGGAAGTCCGGATCACACTTAATGCTTCCGATATAGAATTTCGCTTTCAGAACAGTGACAACGGAATTCGCCGTTTCAGCTTCTCGGAAGAATCCGGCCAGATGATCGGCATCATAGGCGGCAGCGGCGTTGGTAAATCCACCCTTCTGCTCCTGCTCAGCGGACAACTTCCCCTGAAAAACGGACAGATAAGCATCAATAATTATGATCTTCACCGCGATCGTTTCAAACTGAAGGGGATCATCGGATTTGTGCCCCAGGATGACCTGCTCTTTGAAGAACTGACCGTATACCAGAACCTCTATTACAACGCCAGGCTGTGCTTCGGGCATTATTCGGAAAAGCAGCTTAAGGAGACCGTCACCACCATTCTGAACGAATTCGACCTTAGCGGTATCCAGCACCTTAAGGTGGGTTCCCCCCTGAATAAATATATAAGCGGGGGACAGAGGAAAAGGTTGAACATCAGCCTTGAGCTGATGCGTGAGCCCGCAATATTATTCATCGACGAACCCACTTCGGGTTTATCCTCCATGGATGCCGAAAATGTTATCAGGCTACTCAAGGAACAAACTGTAAAGGGGAAACTGGTTATCGCGAACATCCATCAGCCAAATTCCAATGTATTCAAAATGCTGGATAAGCTCTGGGTTCTCGACAAAGGAGGATTCCCGGTGTATGCGGGTAACCCGGTGGATGCCATTCTCTATTTTAAAAAACTCAGCAGTTTCGCCGAAGCCAGTGAAGCTGAATGCACAACCTGCGGGCATGTAAACCCTGATCAGATCCTGCAGATCCTGGAAGCAAAACTGGTGGACGAACAGGGGAAGTATTCCATGGAGCGTAAAATCTCCCCGGAGACCTGGTATGAACATTACCAGGAAAATATAAGCCCTCAGGTTCAAATGAAGGAACCCAAAAAAATCCTTCCTGCCAGTTCCTTCCGGATACCAGATATCAGTGTTCAGTTCAATGTATTCTTTATCCGCAACCTGCTTTCCAGGCTCTCCAACCGTCCATATGTTCTTCTAAACCTGCTGGAAGCACCCATCCTCGCGTTTATCCTGGCCTTCATCACCAAGTTTGCACCCCGTGATGAGTACATATTCAGTGAAAACAGAAACATACCGGCCTACCTGTTCATGTCCGTCATTGTTGCTATTTTTATGGGACTTATCATCAGTGCCGAGGAGATCATCCGCGACAGGAAGATCCTGCACAGGGAAGCCTTTCTGAACCTGAGCTGGTTCTCCTACCTGAATTCCAAAATCTTATACCTGTTTGCTCTTTCCGCTCTGCAGATGCTGTTATATGTCCTGGTTGGCAACTGGATACTTGAGATAAGGGGAATGACCCTCAGTTACTGGATGATCCTTTTCAGCACAGCGGTTTGTGCCAATATGCTGGGACTGAACATTTCTTCCGGTATGAATTCAATGGTAAATATATACATCGTAATCCCGCTGATACTGATCCCTCAATTACTGCTCAGCGGTGTAACGGTGAAATTTGATGACCTGCACAAAAGTCTTACCTCAAAGGTTCATGTACCGCTGATCGGCGACCTGATGATCTCCCGCTGGTCCTATGAAGCCCTGTCAGTTGAACAGGCTAAAAACAATCGATTCGAAAAAAACTTTTATGCCTTTGACCAGAAGATCAGCGAAGCGCGTTTCAAGACCTCTTTTCTTGTACCCCGCCTCCTTAATAAACTTGATGAATGCAACAGGAACATGGGTGTTGAAGGTGACCAGCAGATATTAAAAGACAACCTTGAATTGCTGGGCAACGAAGCAGAAAAACTTGGCAATCATCCTGATCTGTTCCCCTTCGAGCACCCGGGCAAACTGAACTATAATGATTTCGACAAGGAATATGCAACTGAACTGGAGGACTGGCTGGCCTATGTACGTTTCAATTTCCTGGATGTATCCAGGGAGGCATCCGCAAGAAGGGAGCAGATATATTCCAGGCTGGCAGACTCGCTTGGTCCGGAAGCCATCTTTAAGCTCAGGCAGGACTTCCAGAATAAACAGTTGTTTGACCATGTCACAAACCGGCTTTCCGTAGAAAAAATACTCGAGACAGGAAACCGCCTGGTACAAAAATCCGATCCCATCTTCCTGATCCCGGAATCGAACTGGGGCCGTGCACATTTTTATGCACCCTTTAAAAAATTCAATGACCAGCTGAACGATACCAAATGGTTCAACCTCTTCGTTTTGTGGGGGTTTTCTTTCCTCTTGTACATCACCCTTCTGATGGATCTGCTCAGGCGGTTTATTGGCTACCTGAATTCCATAAAAATAAAAAGGCAATCATGATCCCTGCATTACCCCGGAAGCTATGAAAAAAGCAATCAAGCGAATATTAAAGAATATCTTCATATTTGTTTTAGCGGCATTCGCTATATACCTTGTGATCACTAACATAGCTTTCTTGCGGGACCTGGCCACTAAGGAGAAGATCAGTGTGGTGATTGACGCTGATGCGGCAAACGGATACGATGATCTTTTCTCAATACTGCGTAT
>JAUVKJ010000012.1 GCA_030592145.1 Bacteroides sp. | reverse complement strand
ACCCGGAGCCTATTACCTGTTGGTTGCACGGCTGGAACCGGAAAACAACATCCGGATGATCATTGATGGGTTTCTGGCCTCCAGCTCCGGGGAATCCCTGGTACTTGTCGGAGACCACTCCGGGAGGCATGGACGGTTGATTTTTAAAGAGTTTGGCAACGACAGGAGGCTCAGGTTTATGGGCGGAATGTTTGACAAGAAGCGACTGGATCATCTGAGGCATTTCTCAAAGGCTGTTTTTCATGGGCATTCGGTTGGGGGGACCAATCCATCCCTTCTGGAAGCTATGGCTGCAGGAGCATATATCATAGCGCATAACAATGCCTATAATAAGTGGGTACTTGGCGAAAATGCCGGTTACTTTCAATCCGAACAGGAAGTGAGTGATCTGCTGGCCAAAATTGATGAGTTGAAGCAATCTGCAGGGGCTGCGATCAGTAATAATCTTGAAAGGATCCAGTCAGAGTTTCAGTGGGATTCAGTGGTCAGCCAATATGAAAAGCTTTTTTCCAGGCGGATTATGCCGATGTTTTGACGATTGGCAGGAACTCGTACTTCCCGCTGTACTTTTCGAGGACCTGGGGAAGGGTGTAGTAGAGGTTCTTTTTGGCTTTGTTTGAATCGTGGAAGACAACGATGGAGCCGGGCCTGATGTTGGATTCAACGTTGGCAAGGCATTTCTGGGGACTGACAGAGCGGTCGTAGTCCTGGCTGAGGACGTCCCACATTACAATGCTGTATTCTTTCCGTATCTCCCGGATCTGTGTCTTGCTGAACCGTCCATATGGAGGGCGGAACAGTTTGCTGTCAATGTCATAGCCTGCAAGCTGAATATCATTGAAATACTCTGAATTGGGAGTCTTCCACCCTTTTAAATGGCTGTAGGTATGATTGCCTATGGCATGTCCCTCATCCACGATCTGCCGGTATATATCAGGGTATTTATCAACGTTTCTTCCAAGGCAGAAAAAGGTGCCTTTCGCATTGTGTTCCCGTAAACAATCCAGTACCCAGGGGGTTACTTCCGTGGTAGGGCCATCATCAAAGGTGAGAAAAAGTTGTTTATCCTCTTTTTTCTGCCTGTGGCCCAAATGCCAGATCAGCTCCGGGAAGAGCCTCATTATCAGTATCGGTGTTCTTACAAACAGCATTTCGGCGCAAATTTATGTATTCGATTGATATAATACTACGAGTTCCTGAAATATTTGTTGCATTTTATCAAATAATTCAGCCTTACCACTCCTGGAACTCAACCTTATCAGCTCCTGCATGGTATGCATGCGGATCTGTTTTTCATAATCCACTTCCTCTGCGTATTTCCGGTCGAGGGAAAGGAAATACCGGAGTTCTTTCTCGGTAATATCCGATAAGGCAGTAAGGTATTCATTGGCCTTTTCAGTCTCTCCTATCTTATAATAAGCATCGATGACAGGGATCATGAAATAATCGTACGGGGCCACCTCGGAGGGCATCACCTCCATGCATCTGTCGAGTACAATTCTTGCCTTGACTGTGTCTCCCCCGGCAATACATTCATGGGCCAGGCGGCCAAAATTGTTCCTGAAATTAATGAGCATACGCCGGATGTTTTCGTTCAGGTAGACCGTCGTATCCGTGATCCCTCCCCACCTGAATTTGTTCACCATATTGTCGAACATGATGTCCTTGTCGATGCTTCCCAGCTGGCCCTGAACCGTCGGGTGGTAAATGGGAACAACCCTGTAGGCGAGTCCCTGAAGCTGAAAATACTCCTGCAGGTTCAGGTATAGATCACGTGATACGGTCACCGCAAAATAAACGGGACGTTCCCAGTTGTTATTGTCCAGCAGGTCAAGAACCATCATTTCATTTTTGCGGATGTTTGAGGAGGATATCTCCCAGCGCATCTCCGGCACCATTTGTCCGGCCAGTTCCGGCCTTACCGTCCCTGTTTCTATTATATGAGCCGAATCTACCGGTATCCTGAACTTTCTGGCAGGAATGTAATCAATTCTCTCCCGGCTGTTCCCGAGTGATTTTGTCCTTGGATCATCACTTCGAAGGAAGGCCATGGCTTCTCCCAGGTCTACATAATCGTTGATCCTTTCGATCAGGTACACAAAATCCCTTTTCCCTGTCCGGTACTGATCCTTCGTCATAGCGAATGGAACCGCATCTGAATCATATGCTTTGCGGGCCACTTGTTCGATGTACCAGTCCGCCCCCAGGTAACTCAGGTTGACCACCCTGACATCGGTCCTCACTCCTTCCACTTCCTGGACATACCAGAGCGGAAATGTATCATTATCCCCATTGGTAAACAAAATTGCATTCGGAGCACAGGAGTTCAGGTAATTACAGGCAAAATCCCTGGCGGTATAACGGCCGGAACGGTCATGGTCATCCCAGTTCTCCCGGGCCATTATTCCCGGAATAAGCAGCAGGCTTGCAAGGGTAACAACGCCCGGTGCAAGAACCCCGGGAATTTTTTCACGAAGCAGTTCAGAAAGCCCTAGTGCACCCAGTCCGATCCAGATGGCAAAGGCATAGAAAGAGGCTGCATAGGCATAATCACGCTCGCGGGGCTGGAACGGATACTGGTTCAGGTATACCACGATGGCCAGGCTGGTCATTACAAAAAGCAGGATAAGCACCCAGAAATCCTTACGGTGCCGCTGATAATGGAAAAGCAATCCCACAAGTCCCAGCAACAATGGCAGCATAAAATACCGGGTCCGGGCCGGGTTGTTTTTCAGGAAGTCAGGAAGGTTGTCCTGTGGGCCCAGCCTGGTTTCGTCAATAAATTTTATTCCGCTGATCCAGTTTCCCTTGAAAACTTCCCCGTGCCCCTGCAGGTCATTCTGCCTGCCCGAGAAATTCCACATGAAATACCTCAGGTACATATGTCCGACCTGGTAACGAAAGAAAAAATTCAGGTTCTCACCGAAGGCCGGTTTTCGAAGAACTTCCGATTCCCCATTCGGATGGCTCACCGTTACGGCTGTTCCCTCTATCCTGCCCCATTTCCGGTACGCTTCCACATGGTCGGGCTGAGCGCTCCACATTCGTGGGAACATTGTGAGAAACCTTTCATCGTAAACCATCTTCTGACGATAACTGGTGACCTCGTACTTTCCATTGACCTTTGACCGGATGGGCTTGCTTTTCTCTCCCCTGAGGATTGGGGCGTTGTAGTAGTGTCCGCGGATCAGTGGACTCGTACCATATTGTTCACGGTTCAGATAGTCCAGAAGTGAGAATACAGTCTCCGGATCGTTCTGGTCCATAGGCGTATTTGCGACCGAACGTATGAGAATTATCCCGTATGAAAAATAGCCGATTGTTATCACAGAAAATGAAACCAGGATGGTATTGAGCAATACTTTCCGGGTACGGTGACTGTAATAGATCAGGTAGGCCATGAGTCCAACGGTTACGACCACGAATATTACCGTACCTGAATTGAACGGCAGTCCGATACCATTCACAGCGATCAGTTCAAATACGCCGGCTACCTTTACGATACCCGGAATGACCATGTATAATAAAACAAAAAGGAGTAAAGCCGAGATGCCAAGGCTGGCCAGGACACCTTTCCTCGAAGGTTCAAACTTCCGGAAATAATATACAAATACGATTGCCGGAATAGCCAGAAGGTTCAGCAGGTGAACCCCGATTGAAAGTCCCATAAGATAAGCGATCAGAATGATCCAGCGATTGGCCCGGGGGGAGTCCGCCACGTTTTCCCATTTCAGGATGGCCCAGAAAACAATGGCTGTAAACAGGCTTGAGGTGGCATATACTTCGGCTTCAACTGCCGAAAACCAGAAAGTATCTGAAAAGGTATAGGCCAGTGCTCCTACCAGTCCCGCGCCAATCACAGAAACCAGTCCCCCGATAGAAAGTTCTCCGTTTTTACTGACTATTTTCTTTGCAAGGTGGGTAATTGTCCAGAACAAAAATGCAATAGTCAGGGCACTGGCAATGGCAGACATTGTATTGATCCATTTGGCCACCTGCCCGGGGCCGGAGGCAAACAGGGAAAAGAACCTGGAGACCAGCATAAAAAACGGCGCCCCGGGCGGGTGTCCGACCTCCATCTTGTAGGAAGAGGCAATGAATTCCCCGCAATCCCAGAAGCTTGCAGTGGGCTCTTTAGTAAGCAGGTAAACAACAGCGGAAATAAGAAAAACAATCCAGCCAGTTATGATGTTGGCCCGTCTGAAGGTGTTCATATACTGTAGTTTCTATGTTTTTCAGAAATTCTGACAAATAAAGGAATTTTTAGCGAGATTCATCCTGATTTTAAGAAAATTTAACGCTCTGCCCGGGAGACCGGAATTGAATTCGGTCAGGCGAAACAGATTCGCATGATTAAGAGGAGGGAGCTTTACGTAGGCCGGCAAACCAAATCTGTATCTCATAACGTTGTAACCAATTAAATATTAAGCTGTAGATTTCATGAAATATTATAGGGTTTGTATAATCATGTTTGTATATTTGTCGTATTGAAATGTATAAATGTCGCTATAATTCTAAACTAATCAATTATAGAAATGGAAAAACAACAAATAGAGAGAAAGCTAAAAACAAACAAGGAGTTAAAGGTTTTCATTAAAACTTTTAAGCGAGGTGAAACTTTTAAAAAGGACGATATTACTTATTTGCAAGTTTTGAAAGATAAGCTTTTAATTTCCAGAGCAGTAAAGCGTGGTGTTACAAGCCAGTTATTTAATGAAATTAAATTGAATTCTCCATTTGATGATAAGCAATGGTCCAATTTTTTAAACGTTCACATTCGTACTCTGCAAAGATACAAAGTAGAAAAAGATCATATTTATAAACCTTTGCAAAGCGAAAGAATTTTCGAACTTGCAGAGGTCATAAGTATGGGGGATTTAGTTTTTGATTCTCCTGATGACTTCAGGATTTGGCTTATCACCCCATCTATGGCTTTGGGTAGAGAAAAGCCAATTAACTTACTTGATAATTCTTATGGTAAAGATTTAGTCATAGCAGAGTTAAATAGAATTGAATACGGAATTTTTGTATAATGTTTGTATATAGATTAAGCAGAGAGAAATATAAGGATGAACTTTCAGGTTATGGAGCATCCTTAAACGGGCAAAGATGGAATTCAAAAGAAACTGAAGTAGTATACACAGCACAAAATAGAGCACTAGCAAATAGTGAAGTTGCTATACATATTTCATTAGGTATTTTACCCAAGGATTATTACATGGTTGAAATAGAAATACCTGGTTCTGTTAAAATATGTGAGATTCAAAAATCAGACTTACCGTCAGCATGGAACTCTATACCTTGTCAACCAATTAGTCAAATTGTTGGGGATAAATTTGTAGAAGAAAGCATATATGCTGTACTTAAAGTACCAAGCGCAGTGGTTAAAGGAGAACTTAACTTTATATTAAATCCAAAACACAAGGATTTCAAGAAAATAAAGATAACCAATACTGAACCATTTCCTTTTGATCCAAGATATTTAAGTGTTTAAGGATTGTCAGGATTTCAGGCCGGTGGTGAAGCGCCAAGGTAGTGAGGCCCAGTATTCGCCGGCGTATCCGACCCCGATACGGGGGCCCTCTGTAATTTCCACAACACCCGGATGATCCTCTACCCAAAGGCGGTTCGAAGAGCCCAGGTCATCCCCGTAAAAGTCCCCTTTTATCTCAAACTCCCGGGTCAGCCTCCCGGGTCCCATGACCGAATCCACTCCCCGCAGCAGGACTGCCTGGGGTATGTCCTCTTCCCCGGTGACGAAGTTCAGCATCCAGTACATTCCATAGACAAGATACACGTATACATACCCTCCGGGACCAAACATGACTTCCGTCCTGGGTGTCCTGCCCCTTGATGCATGGCAGGCAAGATCATCCGTTCCCCGGTAGGCCTCAACCTCAATGATCCTGCCGGAGATCTTTCTCCCGTCTTTGAATTGGCGTACAAGGACCTTCCCCAGGAGCTCCGGTGCAACTTCCAGTACATCCCGCTGAAAAAATCCGGCCGAAAGCCGGGGAGCCCCCGTATACTCCTGCGATGTTTCGCCTCCATCCAACGGTGTACTGCTTCCATCCCGTGGAGTGCTGCCTCCGGCATCCGATGTTCCGCTTCCATCCGGCGGTGTACTGCATCCGGCATCTGATATTCCGTTCCCCCCCACTAGTAAATGATCTTATCGGATTTCTGGTCCCACAAATTAAACGCCTCGATAGCCTCTTTCCCGAGTATCCTGTTGAAACGGACCTGGCGCCGGTCGAGCGTGCGCCCGATCTCCTGGTAAATATGCTCATCATGGAACCCGTAGCGGTCCGCATCTTCGCGGGTGTTCCCGTAATACAGCACGGGAAGCCCGGCCCAGTATACGGCACCCAGGCACATCGGACAGGGTTCGCATGTGGTATAGATTACGCAGTCATCAAGGTGGAAACGCTGTAGTTTATGGCTTGCCGCCCGGATGGCATTTATCTCTGCATGGGCCGTGGGATCGTTGTCATCAGCCACGGTATTCACCCCGGTGGCTACGATCTCGCCCTCCCGGGCGATCACAGCTGCAAAGGGACCGCCGCCCCGGTCTACGTTCTCAATCGACAGGCGGATGGCATGCCGCATTATTTCCTCATGTTTCAACATAATTCATTACGCTTTTTTTTCCGGAACCGTCGCCAGCAGGAACAGGGCATAGAAAAAGGCGATGAAAGACACGCCGGTATGAGTCTCCAGGGTATCCTCGTTCAGCATGGACAAAAATCCCACCAGCAAAAACATCCGGATAAAATAATCATTGAATTTCCCTTCCAGGTAAACCGGGTACAGCTGGCTGAATATGATCCAGAGAAAGCCTGAGATCCCGTAGGTCAGCAGGAAGGTGAGATACTGGTTATGCGCCCTGAGCCTCCAGCGTTGGTTCAGTGGACTCCCCATCCGGTCATAGTATTCCGCATAAGCGATCCTTACATCCCCGGTGCCCACCCCAAGCCAGGGGTGTTCCTTGATGATCCCCAGTGCGGCCTGGAAATACAGTATGCGCTGGGTCACGGAATGCCCGGACGGATTTCCTCCCTTCCGGTACACATCTATCTGCCACAGGATCTCGTAAATCCTTGCATAATAACTCAGCCTTTTCCCATAGAGGTAATTGGCTTTGCCCTGTTCAATGAGAGCAACATCCTCCCTGCTCAGCCGGTTCACCCCGACAGAATCTTTTCTCAGTCCCATAGACGTAAGGTATCGGATCAGGGTGTATTTAACCTTGTTCCCCTGCCTGTCCTCTCCCTTGTAATCTAACTCGCTGATACGGTTCCATTCCTGCTCGAGTTCGGGTTCACAGAAGTATAACCAGATATAATGCCCGTTCTCAATAAAAGGCAGGTTAAAATCATGAACATAGGGTCTGCCGCCAGGGCTTGTCTGTTCTATGGTTTCCGGATCGATTTGTTCAACATTGTAGAACCTGCCCAGAGATTTACTCAGCATGGACAGGCTGATCATTGCAGCCGCCAAAACAAAGACCGCCAGGGTCCAGCGCATAACAATATTCCTGACCCTGAAAAGGTAGACCCAGAAAAGAATAAAGGAAACGCCCAGGAATATCAGGATCCCCGTTATGGCCTGGAGTATGAATAAAAATATAACAAGCCATACCAGTGCCATGGTATATATGGCAGGCTCCCATTTTCGCGGGGAGAAATCCCGGTTGAAAATTATGTATACAAGGGAAAAAATGGAAACATTGATCAGGAGGGAAAAACGAATGTGGCTAACGAAGAGGGATATTTCCCTCATGTCTTTATAAGGGATGTCAATGATCCCTGCCAGAACGGAAATGCTGGCAAGGGAACCAATCAGTACTCCTGCCACGAGTGCGAGCAGTATCCATTTCAGCTGTTCCCGGCTTACGGGCGGAGTGGTACCCATTATAACAACAAGCACCATCAGTGGAAGCTTGATCTTCAGGTCATGGAAAGCATATGTGAAATCGCTGGTATAAATCAGTCCCACGAGAAATACCAAATAAATTGAAAGAATCAGCCAGAGTGATTTCCGCCCCCGGAATATACTCCATTTCTCCCCGAAACGGCCTTCCAGCATCCAGTTGGCGAGCAGGACAATCTGGAAAATGCTCGTGGTGAAAACCGACAGGGGAAGGCTCGCCGCAAGGCAGGCCAGACTGATGAAATAAACCCTGGAATGTACTTCCTTGCTAAACATAGAAATGCGGATGATGCAATGGGTTGCTTTTGCAATATAAAATATATTATCCCAAACCTCCAAGAAACTTTGTCGTTCTTTGAGAATAGCATGCTAACTGGCTGATTTCCTTGAATTTGTGAAAAGTAAAAATTATTTGTATTGATTATTATTGTATTCGAAAAAAGATTTGTATTTTTGCGAACCACAATTTCAGGGTTTGATATTCATTAACAGGCTAATAAATCAGGCAAAGTGGATACGTTGAGTTACAAGACCAAATCGGTAAACAAGGAAAATGTAAAGAAGGAGTGGGTTCTGGTCGACGCAAACGACCAGGTACTGGGAAGGCTGGCTTCAAGAGTTGCCTTTATCCTGAGAGGGAAACATAAGCCGGGTTTTACACCACATGTTGATTGCGGGGACATGGTTATCATTATAAATGCAGAGAAAGTTAAGCTTACCGGAAAGAAAAGGACCGACAGGCAGTATTTCAGGCATACCGGTTATCCCGGCGGACAGGTTATAGACACACCGGAGAAACTCTTTGCCAGAAAGCCCGGGTCAGTGGTTGAAAAGGCCGTCCGGGGAATGCTTCCCAAAAACAGGCTGGGGCGTGAGATGTTCCGGAACCTGAATGTTTATGTTGGTCCGGATCATCCCCACGAAGCTCAGCAACCAAAAAAAATCAATTTAAACGATATTAAATAAAAAACATGGAGACGATCAACACCATTGGAAGAAGGAAAGCCGCTGTTGCCCGTGTTTATGTATACGATGGGAAAGGACAGATCACCGTCAACCATAAAGATTACAAAGAATATTTTCCGCAGGAAACACTGCAATACGTTATTGAACAACCAATCAAAATTGTCGAGGTCGAAGGAAAATATGACATCAAGGTCAACCTTGACGGCGGCGGATTCAAGGGACAGGCAGAAGCACTTCGCCTTGGCATTGCAAGGGCTCTTGTCAAGATCGACCCTGAGTGCAAGCCGCTTCTGAGGTCTCACGGACTGCTTACCCGTGATCCGCGTGAAGTGGAGCGGAAGAAGCCAGGCCAGCCCAAAGCTCGGAAAAGATTCCAGTTCTCCAAGCGCTAGGCCCCGGGCTTTGTTTAGTATCTAAACCTGCGAGATTCCCGGTATGCGGGACTACCCGCAGGTTGATAAAATAGAATGTAAACACAATTCAATAGTAATGTCACAAATCGGTTTTAATGAATTATTAGATGCAGGTGTGCATTTCGGACACCTCAAACGGAAATGGAATCCCAATATGGCTCCATATATATTTATGGAAAAAAATGGAATCCATGTCATTGATCTGCAGAAAACGGCTGAAAAATTAGAGCAGGCTGCCGCTGCATTAAGACAGATCGCCAAATCAGGAAGGAAGATCCTTTTTGTCGCTACCAAAAAGCAAGCGAAGGATATTGTTTCAAAGCGTGTACAGAAGGTCAATATGCCCTATGTAACGGAACGATGGCCCGGTGGAATGCTTACCAATTTCCCGACCATTCGCAAAGCGGTCAAGAAAATGACAACCATCGATAACATGGGTTCCGACGGTACTTTTGCATCCCTGTCAAAACGAGAGAAACTGCAGATCACAAGGCAGCGCGCAAAACTCGAGAAAAACCTGGGAAGCATTGCCGATCTTACCCGCCTGCCGGCTGCCCTGTTCGTAGTTGATATCTCCAAGGAGTACATTGCCGTACGGGAGGCCAACCGCCTGAACATTCCCGTTTTTGCCATGGTGGATACAAATTCCGATCCCAATCTTGTAGATTTCCCCATTCCCTCAAACGATGATGCATCAAAGTCCATTTCACTGATTATTAATGAGGTTTGCGAATCCATCGAAGAAGGGCTGAACGAGAGAAAAATGGAGCGGGAGAAGGAAGTTGCAAACAAGGAAAAGGAAGCTGCAAACAAGGAGAAAGAAGCCGAAAAGAAAGCTGAAGAGGCAGAAGGTATGGAAGGCGATACAGGCGGTGCCGTTCTTGAGAAGCTGAAAGAAGTATCCCGGAAGCGCATAGCACCCAAAGCTGCATCCTGGGAAGGCAAAAAAGATGATTAATCGTATTTAACAATATTAAAACATATATAGACATGGCTGAAATAAAAGCTGCTGATGTTGCAAAACTCCGAAAAATGACCGGTGCCGGCATGATGGATTGTAAAAATGCCCTTCAGGAAGCAGATGGGGATTTTAGCAAGGCCACCGAGGTTATCCGGAAAAAGGGCCAGGCTGTTGCCAACAAGCGGGCTGACCGGGAAGCAAGCGAGGGTGTTGTCCTTGCCAGGACTTTGGCCAATGGCAAGCAGGGCTTCATGATCGTCCTGAATTGCGAGACCGATTTCGTGGCTAAAAACGAAAACTTTGTGAAGTTTGCCCGAAGTATCCTTGACCTGGCTGCCGAAAAGCAAGCCGCCAGCCTGGATGAGTTGAAGGCTCTCAGCCTTGAAGGCAAATCCGTCAGCGACGCTATTACCGAGCAGATCGGTATGATCGGTGAAAAACTCGATCTGCCCTTTTACAGCAAGATCGACGCGGAAAATGTAACCGCATATATTCATCCCGGGAATATGCTTGCCAGTATTGTGGGACTAAACAAAGAGGTTTCCGATGCACAGGTTGGCAAGAATGTTGCCATGCAGGTAGCTGCCATGAATCCGATTGCAGTCGACAAGGATAACGTAGCCCAGGATGTCATTGACAAGGAGTTGGAGATCGACAGGGAACAGGCCAGGAAAGAAGGCAAGCCCGAAGAACTCCTCGACAAGATCGCTATGGGTAAACTGAACAAGTACTTCAGGGATAATACCCTGCTGAACCAGGATTTTGTAAAGGAAAACAAGAAGTCTATAAAACAATACCTTCAGGAGGTTGACAAGGACCTTACCGTAACCGGTTTTATAAGGTTCGGACTGAAAGACTAAGTATACATACAATGATAGATAAAAACGCAATCAACGAAATGCTGGTTGCGTATAATCACTGGATATGCTTAAATACAAAAGAATCCTGCTGAAGTTAAGCGGAGAAGCCCTTGCGGGGGAAGCCGGGCACGGAATAGATCCCGATAAGCTCGCCGAATATGTCACACAGGTAGTTGAAATTACCGAAATGGGCGTTGAAGTGGGAATTGTGATCGGCGGGGGGAATATTTTCCGGGGTATGGCAGGCAAGGAGGAAGGCTTCGACCGGGTCAGGGGAGATTATATGGGAATGCTTGCCACAGTGATCAACTGTCTGGCCCTGCAATCCGCCTTCGAGAAAGCTGCCGGGAAAGCCTCCCTGTTCACGGCCATCCCCATGGAGCCGGTAGGCATGCGTTACAGCAAGCAAAAAGTCCAAGAATGCCTGGCCCGTGGAGAAGTAGTGATTTTTACCTTCGGAACCGGAAACCCATATTTCACCACCGACACGGCAGCCTCTCTTAGGGCGGTCGAAATGGAAGCCGATGCACTGCTTAAGGGAACCCGGGTAGACGGAGTATACAATGCCGACCCGGAAAAAGATCCTTCAGCAGTGAAATACGATGAGGTTTCGTTCGGGAAGGCGATCGCGCAAAACCTGAGAATCATGGACCAGACCGCATTTGCCATGTGCCTGGAGAACAAACTCCCCGTTATCGTGTTCAATATGAATAAGATTGGTAACCTGAAACGAATAATCCAGGGTGAAAGTATTGGAACTTTAGTGAAAATCTGATTATATTTATAAAGTATTATCTGATTAAATCTTTCAGTCATGGACGAACTGGTTGATATGGTTCTTGACGAAACCCGGGAAAAAATGGAAAAATCCATTAAGCACCTGGAAGAAGAACTCATGAAAATTCGTGCCGGCAAAGCCTCCACACATGTCGTGGATGGAATCATGGTAGATTATTACGGGGTGATGACACCCCTGAACCAGGTATCCAACATCGGAACCCCGGATGCCAAAACCGTGGCCATCCAACCCTGGGAAAAGAACATGATCAATCCTATTGAAAAAGCCATTATGCAGGCCAATATAGGGATCACCCCCGAAAACAACGGTGAGATCATCCGGCTGAACGTTCCCCCGCTGACCGAAGAACGCAGAATAGACCTGGTCAGGCAGGTCAAGCAGGAAGGAGAAGACACCAAGGTGGGGATACGGAATGTTCGCCGGGATGCCAACGATGACCTGAAGTCACTTCAGAAGGACGGCCTGCCCGAGGACGAACAGAAAAACGGTGAATCCGAAGTCCAGAAGCTTACCGATAAATACATCGAAAAAGTAGAAAAGGACATTGAAGCCAAGGAAAAGGATATAATGACAGTATAGGCTCCTGCTGAATTTTCGGTTTTTATCCCGATTGAAAGCGGATCATCTGCAAACGATCATCAGGTTAGTCAACTGAAAATCCTCCCAATCCCCTCCGTACAATTTGTACAGATCTCAATGTCTTTCCTTTTGGTGAGAACCTGCTTTCTGAAATCCTGGTAAGACCTGTTTTTCCATATCCGTGCGATGCTTTGTTCCCCTGCTGAGCCCATAGGGTAAGCAGCCCTCTTATCAAAACAGCAGGGTACTACGAGTCCGTCGCTTGTAATGACCGTTGCCTGCCAGAGGCGCTTGCAGCGGTTCCGCAATTTTCCGCTGAGTTTCCAGTTCCCCCGGGCATTCTTTTCATAACGGCTGTAATCCGTGCTTTCAGGTATCCATTCACCGGCTGACTCCGGGTATTCAATCTGGGCAGATTTAATCCAAACCTTGTCCGCTCCCAGGTTCTTTGCCATTGCTTTCACCCCGGAAACCTGCTTATGGTTATGCCTGAATACCAGGAATTGCACTATGATGAAAGGTTTTTTTGATCCTGTTTCCATGCGCACCCGGTTCAGGATCCGGATGCCGTCTGCCACTTTCTGAAAATCCCCTCCCCTGCGGTAGGCCTGGTAAGACTCCTGGTCCGTACCGTCAAGTGAGATTATGATGCGGTCGAGTCCGGCTCCAACCAGCTCCCTGCATATATCTTCTGTCATCAGCTGTCCGTTGGTCGATGTCTGTGTGTAAATGTTGTTTTCTGTGGCAAGGCGGACAAATTCAGCAAATTCTTTATGCATCAGGGGCTCCCCCTGGAAATACAGGCTGAGCATAGCTGTGGTGCCTGAGATCTCTTCAAGGAGCTCTTTGTAATCATTGAGGTCCATGAAGCTTTTATTTCGCTTAATGTCGCCTTTTCCGACGGGACACTGGGGACAGGAGAGATTGCATACAGAGGCCGGTTCGATGCTTACAAACCAGGGTTTCCCCCAGACCAGGGGCTTTTTCAACAGGTTCGATAAGGCATATGAAAGCTGGACGATCAGTATGTTCAGCAGTTTGCGAAACGAAAGCTTCCTCACGAGATTCAAAGCATCCGGCAGCATGGTGTTTCAATTTCCGGCTCCGGACAGGATATCTGTCCCGGCCGATTATTCTGATCCGAGCAGATTGTACAACTCATCCAGGCGGGGAGTCAGGATGATCTCTGTTCGGCGGTTTTTCTGGCGGGATTCCACTGTGCCGGCATCATCAATGGGCAGGTACTCTCCCCTTCCCGAGGCAACAAGCCG
>JAUVKJ010000194.1 GCA_030592145.1 Bacteroides sp. | reverse complement strand
ACCCGTGAGGAGGTTGACGCCCGCCTTCAGCAGATCATGAAAAACATTCATGAAACCTGCGTAAAATTCGGCTCGGAAGAAGAAGGGTACGTTAACTATGTTAAGGGAGCCAACATTGGTGGCTTCGTAAAAGTAGCCAATGCCATGCTTGCCCAGGGAGCCGTCTGAGTTTGCAAATTACCAGTAAAATTTGCTTGCTGTCGGCATCTGTTAAACCGGCACTACAAAATTTAACTGGTAGTATATGCTAACTTTGATCCGGTGATTTTCATTGATACACATACACATTTATACCTGAGAGAATTCAGGGAGGATCGTGATGAGGTTGTGAAATCTGCATTGGATAAAGGCATTCAGAAAATGCTGCTTCCTAATGTTGATGGAAAAACAATAAGCCCATTGCATTCCCTGGCGGATAAATTTCCTGATCACTGTCTGCCCATGATCGGTCTTCATCCCACCTCTGTGAACGATGGGTATGAGAAAGAGATCGGGCAAGTCCGGGAACTTCTTGGCACAAGGAAGTATTGGGGTATCGGAGAAACCGGAATTGACCTGTACTGGGACAAAACGTATTCAGAACAACAGGCAGATTCATTCAGGGAACATATAAACCTGGCCAAAGAACACGGGCTGCCATTGATCATCCATGCAAGAAATTCATTCGATGAGATATTCAGGATCATGGACCGTGAAAACGATGATACCCTCAGGGGAATTTTCCATGCTTTTACGGGAGATGCGGTCCAGGCAAGGCAGATCATTAAATATAATTTTAAACTGGGCATCGGGGGCATTGTTACATTTAAAAATTCGGGGCTGGACAGTGTGGTAAAAGAAATTGATCTTCAGCATATCGTTCTGGAGACAGACGCCCCCTACCTCGCCCCTGTTCCCAGAAGAGGTAAGAGAAATGAACCGGTTTACCTGTTGTATACAGCGGAAAAAATCGCGGAGATTCACCGGGTCCCGCTTGAAACCATTGCAGAAATTACCACGCAGACTGCAGCTTCCATGTTTAATATAAAAATCTAGTTTGATGCAAAAGTCAATATTAATTATATATACAGGAGGGACCATCGGGATGATCACCCGGCCGGATAAAAATTCTCTTATGCCTTTTGATTTTGAGGAGATCCGCAAACATTTCCCTGAAATTGAAAAATACGGACACAGGCTTTCGGCCGTTACCATACATCCAGTGGTGGATTCATCAAATATTAAACCCGGATCCTGGATTAAAATTGCTGAATTGATACGTGATGAGTACGAACAATACGATGGATTTATCATACTGCACGGTACGGATACCATGTCTTTCTCGTCCTCTGCGCTGAGTTTTATGCTCGATGATCTTGGAAAGCCTGTCATTTTCACAGGTTCCCAGCTGCCTGTGAGTACTTTACGTACCGATGCCAGGGAAAATCTTATTGCTGCCATCGAGATTGCCTCAGCCGAAAAAGAAGGATCCCCCCTGGTCCCGGAGGTTTGCATCTATTTTGAATTCAAACTTTTTCGAGGCAACCGCACCACCAAACATAATACGGAAGATTTCAATGCATTCCTGTCACCCAATTACCCTCCCCTGGCCGAATCTGGCGTTCGCATGAGATATCACCCGGAACATATCCTTAAAAAAGACAACAGTTCAAAGCTGAAGATCCATACCAGGCTTGATAATAACATTGCCATCCTTAAGATCTTCCCGGGCATTTCCGGGAATGTTCTGGATGCCACACTGGGTACTGTAGGATTGAAAGCAGTCATCATGGAAACTTTCGGTGCCGGAAATGCTCCTACAGATCCCTGGTTTTACGAAAAGATCAGGGCTGCGAATGAAGCCGGGATCGTATTTCTGAACATTACCCAGTGTACCCAGGGTAGTGTGGAAATGGGACGTTATGAGACCAGTGAGCACCTGATCAAAGCCGGCGTTATAAGCGGTTATGACAGTACCCCGGAAGCCGCCGTTACAAAACTTATGTTCCTGCTCGGACAGGAACTCCCTCCGGCAGAAATTAAATTACTTTTAAATAAACCCATTAAAGGCGAAATAACTGTTTCATAGACTTGTAGTTATATTATTTTTTTGTATTTTGGGCCCTCGAATTTGACCCGGGGAGAGGTGGCCGAGTGGTTGAAGGCGCACGCCTGGAAAGCGTGTATACCATGTGGAATGGTGTCGAGGGTTCGAATCCCTCTCTCTCCGCATGATGGCATGGATATTAAAGATTTTTGTTTATTATTACAATTATATAATCAAGATTCATTATTTTCGCTAAAACTATTACAAATCAAAAAACAGATTATGAAAAAGTTATTTGCGCTTATAGCTGTAACCGGAATGCTATTCGTTCTCGCATCCAATGTTGCTATTGCTCAGGAGCCTGAAGCAGAAGAGCCTGCCACCGAGCAGATAGACACAACCATGGCTGCCACGGAGGAAACTATGACAATTGCTGAAGAAGATACCGGTGAAGCTGAAATGGAAATGTCCTTGCACAAACAGGTAAAGAGGCTTTTTATTGAAGGTGGTGCCACCTTTATGGGTTTTGTTTTACTGACCCTGATTTTTGGCCTTGCCCTGTGCATTGAAAGGATTATTTATCTTAACCTGTCAACCACCAATACAGACAAACTTCTCACTAAGATTGAGGAAGCTCTGGAATCGGGTGGTGTAGATGCGGCCAAAGAAGTATGCCGCAATACCCGCGGACCAATTGCCAGTATTTTCTACCAGGGACTCGACAGGGCGCACCAAGGTATTGATATTGCTGAAAAGTCTGTGATCGCATACGGAAGCGTTCAGATGGGCCTCCTCGAAAAGAACCTGTCCTGGATACAGCTCTTTATATCCATTGCCCCTATGTTAGGGTTCATGGGAACGGTTATTGGTATGATCGCAGCCTTTGACTCGATCCAGATTGCAGGTGATGTTTCTCCCCAGCTTGTGGCAAGCGGTATTAAAGTAGCTCTGATCACCACCGTTACCGGTCTGATCATAGCCATCATCCTGCAAATATTCTATAATTATATTGTTTCCAAGATCGACAGCATCGTAAACAAAATGGAAGATGCATCCATATCGCTGATCGACCTGCTGGTTCTCCATAACCTTAAAAAATAAGCATCATGGCGATTTCTAAAATACCCCAATATATCCTCTGGGCATTGATGGCCATATCATTGGTGCTCGTGAGTATGTTCTTTTTCGGTGGTTTCGTGGAAGGAACCGAGGGAACTTCCACCGCGGAACCTCTCGTCACGGTAACCATCCTGCGCTGGGCATATCTCCTGCTGTTCATTACCCTGGCAGTTGTGGTAGGGTTTCAGATGCTGTTTATGTTCACCCATCCCAAAGGGCTTAAACGCACGGGTATTATTCTGGGGATCACAGCTGTGTTGATATTCATATCATACCAGCTGGCAGACGATACCGTTCTGAATCTTATTCAGTATTCGGGACCCGATAATGTTCCGGGAACCCTGAAGTTAATCGGTACAAGCCTGATCTTCACCTATATTCTTGGTGTGCTGGCCATTGTTGCGATTCTTTATTCAGCTATCGCAAATTTATTTAAGTAACATGAGACCGGGATAATTTTCAGGTCCCGGTTCACGTTTTAATATTGGAAATTAAATTTATGATTCATGGCTAGAAGAGATGTAAAGGAAATCAATGCCGGATCAATGGCAGATATTGCCTTCCTTCTGTTGATATTTTTCCTTGTTGCAACCACAATGGATATTGATTCCGGAATATCCCGTCTCCTTCCTCCCATGCCGGAAGATGAAGAACAGAAGGATGACCAGGAAGTCCGTGAGAGGAATGTATTCGTTGTCCTGATCAACAGGAATGACCAGCTTTTCGTGGAAAAGGAAGTGGTCGATATCAGCCAGCTCAAAGACTTGACGAAGGAATTTTTTGTTAATCCGAATGACAAGCCGGACCTTTCTGAGAAAAATCTTGTAACGGTCGATTTTTTCGGGGAAGTAATGGTCTCCAAGGGCGTGATATCCCTTCGGAATGATCTCGGGACTTCTTACGGTAAATACATTGCTGTCCAGAATGAACTTGCACGAGCAGTGAACGAACTCAGAAATAGTCTCTGCATGGAGAGATTCGGAAGGAAGTACAGCGATCTTGATCCCCTCAATGAAACGGAAAAGGATCTGATCACTGCGATAAAAAAGGTCTACCCGATGATGGTCTCTGAAGCAGAACCCAGGGTCACTACAAAATAATTATCAGATATGTCCAGATTCAAAAAATCAGGAGGGAAAGAGCTCAAGTCTATCAACACGGCTTCTCTGCCCGATATTGTATTTATGCTGTTGTTCTTCTTCATGGTAACCACCGTAATGAGGGAAACCGAGCTCAAGATTAAGGTTATTGTTCCGGATGCCACTGAGATCAAGAAGCTTGA
>JAUVKJ010000045.1 GCA_030592145.1 Bacteroides sp. | reverse complement strand
CACTCCCCTGAACCTGACTCATCATACATATTTCAACCTGAACGGCGGATCTTCGACTGTCTATGATCACGAGTTGATGATCGCATCCGACAGTTATGTGGCAGGGGATTCAGAACTTATCCCCACCGGGGAAATTCGTTCTGTAGACGGGAGTCCACTGGACTTCAGGACCCCTAAGCCGATCGGAGCAGATATTGATAAAGTGGAGGGGGGATTTGACCATTGTTATGTCCTTGGAACAGACAGCAAGGTACCCCATTCCGCCGCCCGGGTAATTCACCCTGAAAGCGGCAGGATTATGGAGGTTTTCACTACAGAACCCGGTATGGTATTTTACAGTTCCAATTTCCTGGAGGGACAGACAGGAAAAGGTGGACATGCATACGGAAAACACCAGGCGCTCTGCCTGGAGACCCAGCATTATCCTGATTCGCCGAATCATCCGGAGTTCCCGGACACCATCCTGAGACCGGGAGAAACCTATACGCAGAAAACCATATATAAATTCAGTAATCAGTGATAAACCGACGAAGATTTCTTTTATCCTCACTGGCAGCCAGTTTTGGCATAAGCCTTCCGGTTCATGTGAAATCAGCTAATCTGCGTCAGGCATTCAGGGAAGGTCCCGGTGCTCCGCTCATTATCTCTACATGGAAGCATGGATTGCCGGCCAACAGGGCAGCCTTCGATTCATTGTCTGCAGGAGGATCCGTCCTTGATGCAGTGGAGGCCGGAGTCAGGATATCAGAGGGAGATCCCGCTGTGACCAGTGTTGGATACGGTGGGTGGCCGGATGCAGGAGGGGAAGTGACTCTTGATGCATGCATTATGGACCGGGATGGTAATGCAGGATCCGTAGCCTGCCTGAAACATATTAAACATCCGGTATCCGTTGCCCGGAGAGTTATGGAAAAGACACCGCATGTGATGCTGGTGGGTGAAGGCGCTCTTCAGTTTGCTGAGAAAGAGGGTTTCTGCAGGGAAAATCTGCTTACGCCACAGGCAAAAGAAGTCTGGGAAAAATGGAAACGTGAATCCGCTGCCGGAACTGTGACGGGACATGATACCATCGGAATGATCACGATGGATTCATCCGCTGAGCTGGCAGGGGCCTGTACGACCAGTGGACTGGGATTCAAGATGCAGGGAAGGGTAGGGGACTCGCCAATAATAGGTGCGGGACTCTTTATCGATAATGAAATTGGAGGAGCGGCAGCCACAGGTCATGGTGAACTGGTGATGAAAACCCTGGGCTCTTTCCTTATAGTTGAATTAATGAGAAATGGAATGCAGCCTGAAGATGCCTGCCGCGAAGCCCTTGAGCGGATACTTCAAAAAATCCACATTCAACCCAACCAGCAGGTAGGCTTTATTGCCGTTGACAAATCCGGGACGGCAGGTGGGTTCAGTTTGCGTGATGGATTTGAATATGCACTTCTCCGGGAAGGTGAGAATAAGCTGATCAAAGCTTCCTTTCTTTTGTAACTGTTAGGAATTTGCAATAAAAACCGGATGCAATAATTAAATGGTCGCCTCATTTTTGTGGTTATTGCCACAAAAAGCAGCGCCGTTTTAATAATGCCGGAGGTTCATTCGTTTTATTAATTTTGAGTTAGTATTTTAGTAATAGATGAAGAGATATTTCCTTTATCACATATTGTCTGTTATACCGATGGTCTCATTCGCGGAAGTGTCCGATTATAATCCTGCCCATGTCCGGGATTCCGGCCTGCTCAGCTATGATGTAAGCCACTACGGGATATCACTCGAGGTCAGTGATACAAGCACCTACATTACCGGACATACGGATGTGCTGGCTACGGCACTGGAACCGATCGATGAACTGGTTTTCGAGTTGAACACCGGTCTCCAGGTGGATTCCGTTTTCATTGACGGACAAAAGATCGGTTCGTATACCCATTCACAGGATCTTATAAAATTTGCACCTGTTGTACCGCTCAATGAAGATAGCCTGTTTACGGCCAGAGTGTATTACCATGGAGTTGGCGGACAGAATAGTTTTTTTGCCGGAATCTCGAACCGTACAGACAGGCAGTGGGGAAGCCGGGTTACCTACACACTGTCGGAGCCTTTTCGTGCTTTTGACTGGTTCGCCTGTAAACAGGTCCTCAGTGATAAGGCTGATTCAGCAGATATATATATTACGGTGGAAGAAAACCTGAAAGCCGGATCGAACGGAATTCTTGCAGGCATTGACAGCTTGCCCGGGAATAAGGTGAGATATCGCTGGCGCTCAAGGTATCCCATCGCATACTATCTGCTCTCACTCTCGGTTTCGGAATACAAGGATTACAGTTTCTATATTAAACTTGCATCCCTGCCCGATTCCATCCTGATCCAGAACTATATTTACGATGTACCGGGTTATTTTGAGCAGAATAAGGAGGATATTGATGAGACGGCTGACCTGATCCGGCTGTATTCCAGGCTGTTTTCACCTTATCCCTTCCGGAAGGAGAAATACGGACACTGCCTGGCGCCCATGGGGGGAGGTATGGAGCATCAGACCATGACCACCCTTTCAGGTTTTGGTTTTAACCTGGTCGCTCATGAACTGGCCCACCAGTGGTTCGGGGATAATGTAACCTGTGCCAGCTGGCAGGATATCTGGATCAACGAAGGATTTGCGTCCTACGGGGAATACCTTGCCCTGGAAGCGTTGAAATCACGGACGGAGGCTGATTTCTGGATGGGACAGGCCCATAAGTTGGCCCTCTCAGAACCCGAGGGAAGCGTTTATATACCTGAGGAAGATGCAGGGGAGGAGTCCAGGATTTTCAGCATGGCCCTGTCGTATAAAAAGGGGGCTGCCCTTGTTCATATGATCCGGTATGAACTCGGCGACGACAGCCTGTTTTTTGAGACCCTGGCCAGCTTCCAGGATCAATATGCCGACAGCGTGGCTACGGGACAGGATTTCCTGAATGTTTTGAATGAAACTTCAGGAACAGACTTCGACTGGTTTTTCGACCAATGGTATTATGGGCAGGGATTTCCACGATTCCAGTTTACCTGGTGGCAGACTTCTGACAGCGTGCTCATCAATATCCGGCAGTCCGGCAGTTCCGGAAAAACGCCCTTTTTCAGGACCCGCCTTGACCTTGGCCTGCAGCTTGAGAACGGAGGAGATACCACTTTCAGGATCACATGCGATCGACCCGGGATGAAGGTGGGTATCCGGTTTGAAAAACCGGTCGTAAGCCTGGCGCCGGACCCGGAAAACTGGGTTTTGGACCAATCACAGGTGTACAGAAAAGTTGTGACCAACAGGTACCTCAGTATTAATCCTAATCCATTCGGGGATGAACTGAACATCGTATTCCAGGAAGGGATCGGGAACCGGGAGATCGTTCTTTGCGATATGAGTGGAAAGGTCATTGAAAAACACTTCAGTACAGCAGGCATGGTTACCCTGAATACCCATGATCTCAGTCAGGGATTCTATCTTTTGCAGGTGAGGGAAGGGAATGACAGCTATACCGCCAGGGTGGTCAGGCAATAATATTTAAATATGACAAACAAACAATGGCAGATAATTACCGGTTTAGTGTCCGGAAATGCAGCGGAAAAACCTGTGACAGGCTTCATAATAGATAGTCCGTGGCTTCCGGGGTGGTATGGAATAAGCAATATTGAGTATTATGCTTCTGAAAGAAACTGGATTGAAGCAAACAGGAAAGCAATTGAAACATTTCCTGATACTATTTTTTTCCCGGGATTCTGGTCAGAATACGGCATGTGTACCGAACCCTCAGCTTTTGGGGCAAAATGTATCTGGAATGCGATCCAGCTTCCTCATGCAGACCGGGTGATTGCGGATCTTTCCCAAATAAAAGATATCCGGATCCCTGATCCAACTTCAGACGGACTGCTGCCTTTTATTATCCAGCGACTTAAATCAATGGAACCTGAGATCAAGAACATGGGTCATGAAATCAAATTTGCCATTGCTCGCGGACCATTGAACATTGCCTCTTTTCTGATGGGAACATCAGAGTTGATGACGGGAATATTGCTGCAACCAGATGATATTCATAAGCTGATGCGGACAATTACAGATTTTTCAGTCAGCTGGCTACGCTACCAAAAAGAGGTTTTCCCCGGCATTGAAGGAATTTTTTTGCTGGATGATATTGTTGGTTTCATTGCTGAAGCGGAATGTAAAACATTTGCTGTGCCATATATAAAAGAGATTTTTCAGGCATTTGATACAAAAATCAGATTTTTTCACAATGATGCCAATGGCCTGGTCAGTACTCCATTTATAAGAGAGATGGGGGTAAACCTGTACAATTTTAGTTTTGAGCACAGCATCAATGAGATACGTGAATTAGCAGGCCCTGAGGTTGTTTTACTTGGCAACCTTCCCCCACGCGATGTACTGGCATCAGGAACACCTGAAGAAGTTAGTGAGAAAACGATGGAGATGGTTAAATTTACACTTGATAAACAAAGGATCATTTGGTCATGCGGAGGAGGGATGCCACCGGATGTGTCAACTGAAAATATTAATGCTTTTTTGGAAACAATTCATAATTTATGAATAAGAAATTGCTGATTGCGTTATTTGTACTGTTAAATCAAATTGCTGGGGCACAGCAAGGAATGTTGCGATTCCAGGTGAGCGCCGGTGATTATGCATACCTGGATTGCCCGGTTGAGGTTGATCTGAGCCCTTTATCTCCGGCATTATCAGAAAACCTGGCATTATTTGAAAATGTAAATGGCAGATTAATTTCAGTGGCCTGTCAGATTGAATCTGGTGACAGACCGCTTATGTGGTTTATCATCAATGGTAAATTCGAACCGGGAGAAACAAGGTCGTATGCTGTCATCAGGGATACGTTGGAAAAACATGTCTGGCAAATTCAGATTTACCGGAGCCGGGACGAACTTAAAGTGACAGACGGCGGCAGAAATATTTTATGTTACAGACTTACAGAAAAACTCCCGCCGGAAGGTATTGATGAAATTTACCGGCGATCAGCTTATCTTCATCCTGTTTGGTCACCGGGGGGTGAGAAGCTGACACGTATTCAGCCTCCGGATCATTATCATCATTATGGAATATGGAATCCATACACCTTAACCCGTATTAACGGAAGAGCAATAGACTTCTGGAATCTTGCAAAAGGAGAGGGGACTGTTCGATTCGCAGGTTTGTTGTCCACGACTGAGGGAAATCTGTTCGGAGGATTCAGGGTTCACCAGGAGCATATCGATTTTGGAGCTTCAGAACCCGGCCGGGTTGCCATCAATGAAACATGGGATATCCGGTATTGGAATACCTCGGATAGGGATAACCGGTACATTATTGATTTCCGTACGCTGTTGAGCAGTGCTATCGAAGACACAATTCATTTTGAAGCCTACCGCTATGGAGGAGGGCTTGGATTTCGTGCTACTGAAAAATGGAGAAAAGAAACTTGCTCAGTATTAACTTCAGAGGGCAAACAACGTGAAGATGCTGATGGCTCACGCGCCAGGTGGTGTATCGTTGAAGGTGTATCATCGGTTCCTGAAGGAAGATCAGGGATTCTGTTTTTGAGTCATCCGTTTAACCGGGAACACCCTGAACCTATGCGGGTATGGCCTTTAGATACAAATGAAGGACAAATGTTCTTTGAGTTTTGTCCCATCCGCTATAAGAGTTGGGATATCCTGCAGGGCAAGGAATATTCTCTCCGGTACAGGATGATAGTATTTGACGGAGAGATGACTGCTGAAGATGCCGAAATGTATTGGAACGGATTTGCGAGGCCTCCGGCGGTGGTCCGGCTTTAAGGATTTAGTAAAAACATATCCATATGAAAAGACGTAATTTTATTAAAACAACTGTATCGGGAATTACGGGAGGGATAATCATTCCGACCATTGTTCCCTCTACTGTCTTTGGCAAAAATGCACCAGGCAACAAGATTCATATAGGCCAGATTGGGTGCGGACGGATTGCCCGTAGTCATGACCTGCCAGAAACAATGAAAAATGATATTGCCCGTGTAATAGCAGTTAGTGATGTGGACTCAAAAAGGATGAGGGAAGGGAAGCAATTGGTGGATGAATTTTATGCGAAAAAATCGACAAAGAAGAAATTCCTGAATGCTGAAATGTATGCAGATTACCGGGAAATGCTCTTAAATAAAGATATTGATGCAGTGGTCATCAGCACACCGGATCACTGGCATGCCCGGGTAGCTGTAGAAGCAGCACTGGCAGGGAAGGATATATATCTTCAGAAACCAACTTCCTTAACAGTTCAGGAGGGAAGAGTACTCAGTAATATTGTACAGGAAAAAGGAGTAATACTTCAAATGGGTACCCAGCAAAGGTCATCACCTCAATTCCGGATTGCAGCTGAATTGGTGAGAAATGGACGTATAGGGAAGATCCATACAGTGAAAATAGGTCTTCCTGGTGATCCCCCTGGTCCTGAAGCGAAAGAGATGCCGGTTCCCGGTAACCTGAATTATGATATGTGGCTGGGATCCACTCCCGAAGTGTATTATACCGAAATTCGCGTACATCCTCAACATGATTACAGTCGTCCGGGATGGTTACGCTGTGAACAGTTTGGGTCCGGAATGATCACAGGATGGGGCCAGCACCATATTGATTCAGCCAACTGGGGTCTGGACACCGAGTATTCGAATCCGGTGGAAATAGAAGCACTGGCACAATTCCCCAGAGCGGGTCTGTGGAATGTACATGGTGATTTCATGGTTAAGGCAATGTTTGATAATGGTGTAGAGATGCTGATAAGCGGTGGTTATCCCAATGGGATCCGGTACATCGGAACGGAAGGCTGGATCTTTGTTTCCAGGGGCAGTTACCAGGCTACAGCAAGCGATCCGGTAACCATGGAAGAGAGTAGCAAAGCACTGGATGCCAGTGATCCTGCTATCCTTAAATCTGTGATTAAGGAAAATGAAATACATTTGTATAAGAGTGAAGAACAACATGCTGACTGGCTCGATTGTATTCAATCAGGCGAGGAACCCATCTCGCCCGTTGAACCCGGGCACCGTGCCTGCAGTACCTGTCTGATCAGTCACATTGCAATGAAAATACCGGGCAGGCTTAAGTATGATCCAAAAGCTGAGAAATTCCTGAATAATGAAGAAGCGAACAGCATGCTAAGCCGGCCCAATCGAAAACCATATGGATTGAATCATTTAAAACTATAACTATGCATAACAGAAAATTCTTATTTGTTTTAATTAGTCTGTTACTTTTGATAAGTTGTAAACAGAAACCTTCATCAACGGAGAATGCGGATATGATAACTACTATGATTGTTGCTCCCGGGCATTTTCATGCTTCCCTGGTACAGAAATACATGTATCCTCAGGTCGATAGCCAGTTCTTTGTGTATGCTACTGACGGACCTGAAGTACACAATTACCTTTCCAGAATAAAATCCTATAATTCAAGGAGTGAAAATCCGACAGGATGGAAAGAAAATGTGTATCTGGGAGAGGACTTTTTCCGGAAGATGCTCGATCAGAAACCGGGTAACCTGGTTATACTGGCTGGAAACAACAGGAATAAAACAGAATATATCCATGAATGCATCAAAAACGGATTGAATGTATTATCTGATAAACCAATGGCTATTACGCCTTCGGATTTCACTTTATTAAAGGATGCTTTCAGTCTGGCAAAGGAGAATGGAGTGCTTCTTTATGATATTATGACAGAGCGATTTGAAATCACAACGATATTACAGAAAACATTTTCTCAGCAGGAAGAAATATTTGGTATCCTTCAGGATGGATCAGAAGAAGAACCTGCTATAACAAAAGAGAGTGTTCATCATTTTTCTAAGATTATATCGGGAATACCCTTACAAAGACCACCCTGGTTTTTTGATGTGGAGCAGCAAGGAGAAGCGATCGCAGATGTGGGTACCCATCTGGTGGATATGATCCAATGGGAGGCATTTCCCGGAGATATCCTCGACTATAAAAAGGATATTGAAATTCTGGATGTTAAGCGTTGGACAACCAATCTCTCCAGGGAACAATTCAAAAGCGTAACAGGGCTTGAGAATTATCCCTTATACCTTGAAAAATACGTTGAAGATGAGACACTTAAGGTAATAGCTAATAATTCAGTTAGTTATAAACTGAAGGGTATACATGCCCGGATTTCTATTGAGTGGAAATTTATAGCTCCCGAAGGAGGTGGTGATACGCACTTCTCGATTATGCGTGGTACACTGTCTGAACTGATAATAAAGCAGGGAAAAGAAGAAGGATACAAACCTACACTCTACATCAATTCCGTCGATAAGAAAAATACCGGATTACTGGAAGAAAACATAGCTCTTTTCATCAATAAAACCCTTTGTGAAGATTATCCGGGCATTACAGCTGAGATGACAGATGCCGGATATTGGCGACTGAATGTTCCTGAAAAATACAGAATCGGACACGAGGCTCATTTTACCCAGGTAACAAACCAGTTCCTGAAATACATGAAAGAGGGACAAATTCCCGAAAGAGAGATAGCAAATATGCTTGCAAAGTATTATACTACTACAGAAGCAGTGAAGATGTTGAAGTAGCAAACTCCGGACTCAACTTCTCAGTAAACCTCCGGTATAAAAGTCTGTTCGGAAATGGGAGGCCTGATGTATCCTTCCATGTTGATGGGGGGTAATTTGATCTTTTCGCGTTTGACTTCCTTGTAGGGAATCATGCTCAGCAGGTGATGAATGCAATTCAGGCGGGCCCTTCTTTTATCATCGGCTTCCACAACCCACCAGGGGGAAACCTTCGTGTCGGTATAGGCAAACATCTCGTCCTTGGCCTTTGAGTATTCCACCCAGCGGCTGCGGGAATTCAGGTCCATCCTGCTGAATTTCCAGTTCTTGGAAGGATCCCCTATTCTCTCCCTGAACCTTTTTTCCTGCTCCTCATCGCTTACCGAGAACCAGTACTTGATCAGGATGATCCCCGAGTGGATGAGCATTTCCTCGAAACGCGGGCAGGACCTCAGGAAGTCCCAGTACTCATCTTCCGTACAGAATTCCATTACCCTCTCGACCCCGGCCCGGTTATACCAGCTTCGGTCAAACAGGACAATCTCGCCGGCAGCCGGCAGATGTGGTACAAATCTCTGAAAATACCACTGGGTTTTTTCCTTTTCCGTCGGTACACCCAGGGCAACCACCCGGCATACCCTTGGATTGAGTCGCTGCGTGATCCTCTTGATCACACCACCTTTGCCGGCGGCATCCCTTCCTTCATATACGACAACGATCCTCAGGCTTTTTTCCTTAACCCACTCGTGCATCTTGACCAGCTCTACCTGCAGGCGTTCAAGTTCTCCGAAGTAAAACTCCTTGTCAAGCTTTTTATGATTTTTCTGATGCTTCTTTTTATTGTTGTCTTTATGGCTCATAGTGAAGGATTTTAAAGCAGTTCCCGGGCGCCGTCACAGACCTCCCCGATGTAAAAATCGGGTTTCAGTCCCGTTCGTGCATGGTAGGCAGATCCCACCTCAGTGAAAAGACGGTCCACTGCATCTTTGCGCACCAGGCTCACGGTACACCCGCCGAACCCGGCTCCGGTCATTCTCGATCCTATTACCCCGTCTACTTTCCGGGCTTCCTCAAC
>JAUVKJ010000153.1 GCA_030592145.1 Bacteroides sp. | reverse complement strand
AGCGAGTTTTGTAAGATTGCCTTCATACCGGATATCAAGGCCAACCTTCCGGATATCCAGCCCGATCCCCAGCTGGTACCCGAAAGTAGCCGATTTCAGCTTTGTTTCATATCCGGTGATATCGGTAAAGTCAGATTTATCGGAAACAATAATGCTTCCCACGGGTCCCAGTCCCAGCCTCAGGGTTCCAAGCCTTGCCCCGATGATAACAGGCACATCGACCCTTCCGATCCTTTGTTTGGCCAATTGTTCGACCTTATTCTGGTCCGTGACCGTAAATTCACTGGCAATGGAGGTGAAAATAAGTTCGGGCTGGATGTATATACCGAACAGGGATGCACGCAGGAAGCCTCCGGCATGGTACCCGATCTTGCTCCCCGGTGAAGAAATGATATGGTAATCATCCGTTGACATTTCGCCTGAAACATTTGTCAGGTTCAGTCCAGCCTTAACCCCCAGGTCAAGCTGGGCAAAAATGGTGGCCGCGGATAAACAAAAAGCGAAGAGCAGTGTTATTCTTTTCATGATTGGGTAAATATAGGTTTTTATCAAGCCCTGACATAAGTATAACGTCATAAACTATCTTTACATATGAAATCTCAGATCCGTCTCCTGTTTTTTTTCTTTGTATCCTTCATTCTGCTTGTCGACGGGATAGGTTTTGCCGGCCTTATAAGCGATTTCCATATCTGCCGGAATCCTGTATCTATTGCCATTTTCTGGCTAATTCCTGTGGTCTTTATTACCGGATTACAGATATTCGGAAAGAAGTTTATAGCAAATAACAAGCCAGGATTTTTTGCCGGGTTTTATGTATTCACCGGCTTTTTTCTTGCCTTCTATGTTCCAAAGCTTTTCTATACGGTCTTCCTTTTACTCGAATATATTATTAAGCTTCCGGCCTACCCGCTCTTCCGGATCTTTTCAGAAGCGGGGGCGATTGGAAAGTTCATGATGGGCGGTCCCCTGAATTTCATCTCAATGGTCGTTCTGCCCCTCTCCATTGTGGCTTTTTTCGTGATCATCGGGGGCATTGTGTTCGGCCGTTTCAATTTCAGGGTACGTTCCGTTGAGATTTTGTCAAAGGACCTTCCTCCGGGGTTTGATGGTTTGAGACTGGTACATATCTCCGATCTGCATCTGGGCAGCCTCCACGGGCAGCAGGACAAGATCAGAAAGGCTGTCGGCATGATCAACCGGGAATCTCCTGATCTGATCCTTTTCACCGGAGACCTGGTGAACAACCTGGCAGAGGAAGCTGATGGATGGACCGGACTGCTTTCTGAGATGAAATCCCGCTATGGAATTTTTTCGATTCTGGGGAACCATGATTACGGAGAATATTACAACTGGCCGGATGAAGAATCAAGGATGCGGAACATGGACCGGCTGATCAGGGCCCATGATGCATCCGGCTTTACACTGCTTCTGAACCGTTCCGCCAGTATCCGGGTTGGAAGCGAAGAAATTTTTATTGCCGGGGTAGAAAACTGGGGACTCCCACCCTTCAAGCAGTACGGAGATCTCGGTAAAGCGCTTCAGGATATTCCCACAGGGGCCTTTACCTTACTTCTTTCTCATGATCCCTCCCACTGGGATGAAGAAGTGGTGGGAAAAACCAGTGTACAGCTTACCCTTTCGGGACATACACATGGCATGCAATTCGGCATTCGTACCAGGAAATTCAGGTGGAGTCCTGTACAATTAAAATATCCCCGCTGGATCGGCCTGTACCAACAGGGATATCAATATCTTTATGTGAACCCGGGCCTTGGCTATATCGGGTATGCCGGAAGGATTTTTATACCGCCCGAAATTACTCTGGTTACCCTGAAAAAGTCAACCCAGGAAAAATAATACGGTATTATTGGTGGTTTAAAAATCGATTTTCGTAAGGCTGGTCAGCTCATCCAGGTATCCTCCTTCTGCTAACCGGGTGAAGTGAGCCAATGAGATATTTCCCCTGAGATCAATCACGAAGAAGCTTTCAGCGACACTCAGCATCAGGATGGCTTCTCTAACCATACCGTTTTTCTCCCGGATCCGGATAAAAATATCCTCTCCCCCGGTTTGCATGCGAAAAAGGTCCTGGAATTCATTCCGCTCAGTGAATCCGTTCACCGTTGATCTTAGTTCCTCTTCCATGTCCGCATCCAGGGAGCCTTCCTTAACAGATAACATCCGGAATGCAGAAAGCTCCTGCATCAGTTTTTTCAATTCAGCCTGCCCGGGATCGCTGTCGCTCAGGAACAATCCTACCAGTCCCGGGGGAAAACTGATGGCCACAATATCCTCCCGGTCCCGGTAATGGTCAAATACGGCTTTAAAAGATGCTGTTTTTTCCAGCGAAGGTTTACACCCCGCCGGCAACAGGACAGCGATTAATACCAGACCCATAACATAAACGCATGGCTTGCTGAGATTCATTGTTATTTTTCCAGGTTTTCCAGTTCTTCCATGCCTTCGATATCCATGGTCCTGGACAATTTGGATATGGTAGCCAGGTCGATCTCTCCGGTGATTGCGATCAGGGCGTTGTCACCTTCCCCTCCCACGATAAGCAGAAGTTCGACGATGACACCTTTTTCCTCCCTGGCCAGGAAAACAACATCAGATTCACTGTTCTTGACGACCATCAGTTCCTGGTATTCATTCCTTGGCAGGTCTTTCATGATCTCGTCGTAAAAGTTCACTCCCTCTCCCACCATATCTTCATCTTCAACAGCCAGGATCTTGATTCCTGTGAGTTTCCCGAAGACGTCCTGTACTTCCTTTACATCTTCATCCTCAACATTATCCAGGTTGGCAAACATACTGAACATGTATTTTGAGATGTACACGGTGGTGAATCCTTCCTTACCGGCGTATTTGTCAAAAACCCGGTCTATGGATAAATTCTGGGCCATGATGACGGCAGACAATCCGATAAAACAAACGATAAGCAATAACTTTTTCATGATGGAATTATTTAGATATTAATTTTCTGGTTTTTTCGATCGTTGAAAGATGTTCAAGGTGCTGTATCCCGGCACCAAATGAAAAGACAGGGTGCATGTAATTCACGCCGGCATCCAGCTTTTCAAGGTTTTTCAGTGATTTTCTCCCGGTATTCATTTTCTCAGAGACCATGTACAGTACTTTTTTCGCTTCTGCATAGGCCAGGTAGGGATCCTCATAGGTATCCTTTCTTACCTCAAGGGGTGAGTTCCTGCGGATCTGCAAGTCCAGGAATATCCCGAGCAGGATAAGGATCACTGCAGCGGCACCGCTGATCCAGTAATACTTCCATTTTGTTCCAAGGGTAAGTTTCGCGGGGTCGGAGCCGGCAATCATTTTCTCCAGCTTCCTTTCCATTTCCCCTGTAAGGGAAATTTCCTTTTCCATAGTGAAAAATCCAAAAAGTTCAGCTTCGGTCCTGAGATGACCGGGTATATCCGGACCCGCAAAGAACCCGTGGAGAATGTCCTCCTCCCCGGTACTGGTTTCTCCGCGGTAGAATTTTTCCAGCAATTCTTCTATTCTGTTCAGATCTTTCATACCTGATGTATTTTTTTCAGGATTTCCCTGAGTTTCTTCCTCGATCTTGAGATATTCACACGGATTGTGTTCACTTCAAGTCCTGTAATCACCGAGATCTCCTCGTATTCCAAACCCTCGATATCTCTGAGTTGCAGCACTGTCTGTTGTTGCTCGGACAGGCTTCCGATGATATGGTTCACTTTCTCCAGGCTGTCTTTCAGTTCCAGGCTTCGCTCCGGATTGGGTGCGAGGTCGGCCTCATCGAAGCGGTATGCAGTTTTGTCACGGTCATCAAAATATTGCGGTTTTTTCAGTTTGATCCTGTCAAGACAGAGGTTCCGGGTCATCCGGAAGGCGAATGCTTCGATGCTTTTCACCTCGCCCAGTTGATCCCTCCTGTCCCACAGCTTCATCCAGATATCCTGAACCACATCCTCCGCATCGTGTACATTACCGAGCAGGCGTCCTGCATATCGATAGATCTTCTGGCTCACCGGCAATACCTTTTCCTTAAATTCGCTCGCATCCATATGTTCTGTCCGATGTCTTTCCCAAAGTTAGCTATCTTTTTACATTCCGCCAGCCGGGGTTTCCATTCAGCTTCCTTCTATCCTGCCGTTGATTCCTGGTTTTCAGTCAAGAACATTTTCCAGGGCTTCGAGTCCCTCGAGTTCAGACAATGCCTCCAGGTCTTCCATCGTGAACTTCCCTTCGACGGAAACCAGCACATTTTCTTTACCGCCGACTACCACCAGCAATTCAGCAAGCTTGCCGTTTTCTTCCCTGGCGAGTACAAGCACTTCCTGGTCCGATTCCTTAACCACAACCAGTTCTTCGTATTCGTTGAATTTCACTTCTTTCAGCTCTTCCATGAAATTCACCCCTTCCGTATTCAGGCTGTCATCCTCCTGGGCGATCACCCTGACACGCTTGATTTTTCCAAGTGTTCCACCGATATCACCTACTTCTTTTTCCATGTGTGAAATAACTTCGAACATTTCTTCATTTACCAGGACGCATGTAAAGCCTTCCTTGCCATAATACTTTTTAAACAATTTGTCAATTGGCGATTTCTGTGCATTTACCAGGAAAGGCAAAATCAATAATGGTAACAAAAATGCAATCTTTTTCATCTTTTTAAAATTTGATTTAACGTTCAGATTTAAAGTGATTCAGGAGTATGACGAGTGAGCCGGCAAAACATTACAGGGAAGGCTTGTTGTTGGAGAATTAAGCGGAACGGATAATGGAGTCGGTGAATTCCCGGGGGGCCCGGGTAGGCCGGCCGGTTTCACTGTTAATGAAAACCAGGTCCAGATTCCCGGTACAGAGTTTCTCTCCTTTCTCATTGTAAACCTCATGGAGGAAACTGATCCTGGCAACCGGCAATTCCCTGATGATGGTCCGGACCGTAAGCAGGTCATCGTAGAATGCGGGTGCAAGATACCGGATATGCATCTCCCTTACGGGAAGTATGATCCCGCTGTCTTCCCATTCTTTATAGGTGAATCCAAGCGATCTCAGCATCTCTGTCCGGGCCACTTCAAAATAGGTCGCATAATTACCGTAATAAACATATCCCATCCGGTCTGCTTCTGCATACCGGACCCTGATCTTTGTGTCGAACTGAAAATGCATGTCCAAAAATAA
>JAUVKJ010000190.1 GCA_030592145.1 Bacteroides sp. | reverse complement strand
ATAGGATTGTATCCTGGATTTGATGACCTCCTTGCGGTCTCCCTTCCAGCGGCTGTCACGCGTATACCGGACCGTGGAATAGGCAATCCATTCCGAAAAGGGTGCGATAAAGGTTTCCGCACCGAATTTCTCCAGCCGGTCTACCAGGTACCCGCTGCAAAAGGCATTGTCTCTCATAAAGATCTCCCCGACGACGGCAATCACCGGTTTGCGCTCCCCGTTGCTCAGGGGTATCCGGGCAAATTTTTGTCCGGCTCTCCGAATGGTTTCCACCAGGTCTCCTGCCCCTTCCTCAATCGACCTAACCATATCCTGCAGGCATTCCTTATATACTTTGTCAACAGATCCTTTTACCAGTTCGTAGGGTTTACGCTCCTGCTTCAGTTTCCGCAGGATATCAACCGCCACAAATCCCCTCCAGGCCCGAAGCCTGAATTTCCCTCCATGTTCACCTCCCATGTCCTCGTATGATTCTTTATTGCTGGGGGATATGATCTTCACATCTTTATATCCCAGGCGGTTGTAAAGTATCCTCTGGAAGCGGTTGTACTGCCCGAAGCGGCAGGGACCGTCATGGTCGGGCATGAAAAAACTGATCTTTGACGGATCCGCACCGGGTTCCATAAGTTTTTTTAAAAAACCCCCGGTGGTACAGATCATGGGGAAACATTCCCTGGCCGAGGTATATTTCCGCCCGAGTTCAAGATCTTTCTGGTCCTGCAGGGGAAGTACCTCGGATGGTACACCTACGGATCTTGCCGCCGCAGAAATGGCATAGGCACTGTCGCTCATATGAGGAAAATACAGGACCCTGTCCGTACCTGGTGATGGATCCATAACCCCGGGCCTGAAGATCTCTTCCTTAAATTTCTGTGCAATCCTGGATCCCGCCAGGCTGTCAAGGAATGCCTCATAGCGTGTGATCATCCCGGCATCCGCGCTGTGCTCGTCGATCTCAAGTTCCATGTAAGGCTTTCCGGCCATTTCCTCATGCACAAAATGGGCCAGGAAAGAATCCGGACCGCATCTGAAATTCCCCATATAGATGGCATGCAGGCGGGGATGTCTGGATATATACCTGGCCGCGGCAAGGATCTTCTGCCCGTTGGGCCAGTACATCTTGTTGTAGTCTTCCGTGATCTTTTCCTCCTCCAGGGGAAGAAAATCCATGGGAATGGGCAGCACATCCATGTTGATGAGTTTTTCCACCATGCTCAGGTTCAATGCCGGGTCGCCCGTGTTGTAAGGCCTGCCCATAATCACAAGGCATTCCTTGTCCTCCGGAAGCTTATCCAGAAGCTCTCTGCCTGTTGATTTGACCTCTGCTTCAAATTCCTCCTGTTTTTCCTGGGCAAGGTTTATGGCCCTGATCGTCTGCCGGGCCGGGATCCCGAACTTTTCTTTCATGAAATCCGAAATTTCCCTGTTCAGCACCTTGCCGAAATACCTGAAATTCAATGTCGGAACCAGCAGTTTTTCTTTCTGTTCCTCCACAAGTGTGGGTTTCACCATAAAGGGATAGGTCTGCACCCAGGGACAATTATAATTGGAGGTCGTATTGTCCTTCTCCGCTTTTGAATTAATAATAAAGGGTGCGAAAACATAATCCACTTCTTTCCGGAAGAGATCATCGATGTGGCCATGTACCAGTTCCACCGGGAAACAGGTTTCTGCAATGATCATTTCCAGGGATTTCTTGATCAGGTTGTTGTCGGATTCTCCCGAGACGACAACCCGGAAATCAAGGGTTTCGAAAAAGGTTCTCCATAAGGGGAATTGCTGGTAATAAACCATTAATGCCCTGGGTATCCCGATGGTAATCTTATCGCTTTTTTCCTCTTCAACATAGCCTTTTTCCAGGAGTTTGTTCCGGATCTCGAAATAGTCCGTAATATCCTTCCCTTTTCCCTTGCGCTCATCGAGTTCATACTTTTCGCATCTGCCGCCGTAATACAGGGGTTTTTTCTCCCCCTCTATCTTCACCCTGCGTATCTCGCACTGGTTGCTGCATTCCTTGCAGGTGAACAGGCTAACGGTAAAGGGTATCTTTGAAATATCGAACCCTTTGAACCTTGTTGCAAGCTTGAATTCTTCCACGTAATCCCTGGCCAGCATAGCTGCCCCGATGGCCCCGGTAACATCGAAATGCGGGGGGACATGTATTTTTTTCCCGGTTACCTTCTCAAAGGCCGCTACCACGGCCTTATTATTGGTAACACCCCCCTGGAAAAGGATATGGTCTCCAATCCTCTTTTTCCGTACGACCTTCAGAATATAGTTTTTTACGATCGAATATGCGAGTCCCCCGATCAGATTCTCTTTCTCCACCCCCTTCTGCTGGTAAGAATTCAGGTCAGATTCCATAAAGACCGTGCAGCGGTCGCCCATGGATGCCGGTTTTTTAGCTTTAAGGGCCATGTCGCCGAACTCATCCACGATATTGATGCCAAGCTTTTCAGCCTGTTCTTCAAGAAAGGACCCGGTTCCGGCAGCACATACCTTATTCATTTCAAAATCCACTACCACCCCGTTATCGATGCTGATGTACTTCGAATCCTGTCCCCCGATCTCGAAAATCGTATCCACCTCCGGATCAAAAGCTATGGAAGCAGTGGCCTGGGTCGTTATCTCATTCCGGATCACATCCGCCCCAATGAAGTCGCCCGTCAGGTACCTGCCCGAACCCGTAGTGCCAGCAGCTTTTACCACGATCCTGTCGCCCACTTCCCTGAAGATCTCCGACATTCCCCTTCGTATTGCTTCCAGGGGTTTGCTTTCGGTCGGGAGGTACCTTCGGGAAATCACGCGGTTTTCCCGGTCGATCAGGACCACATTGGTACTCAGGGATCCCACATCCAATCCGAGATATACGTCGGTTTTTTCCTTTCCTTCGGGAATTTTATGGACGGTTTTATCCACCTTAATATCCGCTTCTGTGAGCGGCTCCAGGAAATTTCCCCTTGATTTCTCCTCATGAAGGTATTCCACAAGTTGCCCGATCCCCTTGAATGCTTCCGTTTCAGTAGTATTATTTACCAGGTTCAGGGCAGCCCCGATGGCTCCCATGGAGGCATGGTGCCCGGGTATGATCAGATCTCCTTCAGAAGCATTCAGCAATTCCCTGAACGCACGAACCATACCGGCATTGGCGGCCACACCTCCCTGGAAGGAGACCGGGAAATCCAGTTTCTTACCCCTAGCAATGGTGCTGACGAAATTCCTTGCTACGGCAAAGCAAAGACCGGCCACAATATCATGGACCGGTGTTGCGGTCTGCTGAAGATGTATCATGTCGCTCTTTGCAAACACAGAACAGCGGCCTGCAATGCGGGGGGGATTTTTGGATTTCAGGGCAAGTTCCCCGAACTCCTTTTCAATGGACACACCGATGCGATTGGCCTGCTGGTCAAGAAAGGAACCTGTTCCGGCAGCGCAGACGGTATTCAGCTCAAAATCTGACAGGCTGTTAGCTCCCGATTCAGGGTTATTCATCAGGATAAGCTTGGAATCCTCACCTCCCATTTCGATCACCGTGCGTACCTCGGGATGAAGATGGGAGACGGCCACTGATTGTGAAATGACCTCATTCACATAGATCCCGCCCAAAATATCAGAGGCCAGCTTGCCCCCGCTCCCGGTAAAAGCTATATGAACCGGTTCAGCATCAGGGAGGGAGTCAAGCACCTCATCAAGGATCTGTTTCAACTGCTCAAAAGGACGCCCCTCGCAGTAATCATACCGTTCATACTGAACCTGTCCCCTATCATCCAGTATGACGGTGTTGATCGAGATGGAACCTATGTCAACTCCAAGGCAGCAGGGGCTTTTGAGAGAGGACATCCTGGTCGGCCGTGAATTCATGGATTTGACTTTAAAAAACAGAACCTGATAGTATCAGACCGTTTTATATAGGGTAAAGTTATGCTAAAAGATACAAATATCCGGCATAACAGATACGGACATCCATGTCTTTTATTCTCGAAATATAAGGGTGATTTTCAGAGCAGGTCTTACTTTTCCAGGAAATGCAGATTATTTATAATCTATCTAAATAGAAAAGGGTTCTAATCGAGTTTTAATACGGCAAGAAAAGCGGACTGGGGAACCTCTACATTGCCAACCTGGCGCATTTTCTTTTTCCCTTTTTTCTGTTTTTCAAGAAGTTTGCGCTTGCGGGTAATATCACCACCATAACACTTTGCCGTAACGTCCTTGCGAAGGGCTTTTACCGTTTCCCTTGCGATCACCTTGGCACCGATGGCAGCCTGAATGGCAATGTCAAATTGCTGTCTGGGGATCAGTTCTTTCAGCTTTTCGCAGATCCGCCGTCCGAAGGCATATGCATTGTCGCGGTGGATCAGGGTTGACAGGGCATCCACCATTTCCCCGTTCAGAAGAATATCCAGCCTTACCAGGTTGGCTTTCTGGTAACCGGTCTGGTAATAATCAAAGGAGGCGTATCCCTTGGAAATGCTTTTCAG
>JAUVKJ010000095.1 GCA_030592145.1 Bacteroides sp. | reverse complement strand
GAGTTTATTAAATGTTGTAAATTTTTGTCATGTACTTAGGCTTTAGGTACAAAATACAGTGACGGTTTAATACCGGAAGCTTGAATATTTTGCAGCGACGTTTTAGCAATACCGGGAGTATTCATTTTTTTTCAGAGGGTCACTGCAACATGATATCAGAAGAGCTGCCTGGCTGCCAGGACGATGGCATCGTTGTCAATGTCATTTATGCAGCGGAAATGGTCTTTAGGGCATTTTTCCTTTCCGATTTTGGTGCATGGGCGGCAGGACAATCCCTTCACTTCAAAGATTTTTGATGCGGGATCAGGCTGGTAGGGATACATACCGAATTCGGGAATCGTATGTCCCCAGACAGACAGTATTTTCTTTTTGAAGGCGGCAGCAATATGCATCAGTCCCGTGTCATGTGTGATCACCAGCCGGCTTTGCCTGATCAGGGAGGCGGACTGGTTGATGTTGTATTTACCACATGCATTCAGGACATTGTCTCCGGTCTGTTCATCGATCTGCCTTCCAAGCGCTTCTTCACGCTTTCCGCCCAGAAGGATAAGCGGTAGTTCCAGTCTCCTGCAAATATCAACCATCTTCTCAGGGGGCATCTGCTTGGTTCCATGCTGGGCTCCGGCAACCAATGCAATGTAACCTTCCCGGAAAGATTCAGGAAGACCGGAAAGGGATACTTCGTCCTCCTTTGGAATAAAATGATCCAGTCCTTTCCCGTCATTCCTGACATTAAATACCCGGACCGTGTCAAGGTACCTGTCTACAATATGTTTATCCGGCAGCCTGTTGATCTTGAACCGGATCATAAGGAACCTGGCGAAGTTGATCTTGTGCAGGGTGAAGGACATGATCCTCAGCCTGGATTTGATCCATTGGCTGCGAAGGCTCCTGTGCAGGTCGATTACATAATCATATTCTTCAATCTTCAGTTCCTGGATCAGGGCATGCAGGTTATCTTCCAGTACATGGATCTTGTCAATGTAAGGATTGGCTCTCAGCAGGGGGAGAAAAGCTTTTTTCGTCGCATAATGTATCTCGGCATCCTCCACCTGTTCCTTCAGACAACGAATAACAGGGGTGGTAAGCACTATGTCCCCGATTGAACTGAATCGTATGATGAGGTACTTTACCAGAAGGTTTATCTGTTGAGGTTATTAATAAACAGCAGGAGAGCCAGCCAGTATTCATCTTTAGAAGGATTATCTTCCCATAGTGCCCTGGCTCCGTGTACTCCCGGGTTTACCGGTCGAAAAAGCGTATATCCGTCCACCGGAATATTGCTCATCATTTGCTTGACATAGGGCTCCTCGCGTTCTGTGACCGCAACAAACAAAGGTTTGGAGTAAGAATCGAGTGTCTTTTCCATTCTCAGGTCATCGCCGAAATATTCACCGGGACTGAAAGCTATTACGGCTTTAACATAAGGGTGATCTTTGCCTTCAAGCATGGCGAGCGATGCAGAATAAGAACTGCCCAGGAGAATTACTTCCTTCGGATTCAAACCATAGGCGTAATCAATGGCTGCCCGGATATCCTTAGCGGCATCCAGGTATTTGACATGGGTATTCTGTTCGCGTGCTTTCTGAGCCGTTTCATTTTTCACAAAATTGGAGTTATCTCCGGATCTGAGGTCAACCGCCAGGCAATTATACCTCAGTTTCTGGAACCGTTCGGCGATCTTGTTGAATTCGCCCCGGCTGGATCCGGCCTGGTGGAACAAAAGGATATAGGGATATTCTTCGTTAACCAGGTATTTATCAGCCGTTATTTCAAGCCCGTCTTCTGCAGTGAAAGTCACTTTTTCTTTTGAACCTTGCGCTGGAGAAAATGAAATGCTAAGGGAAAGGATTAAAAAAGTATGTAGTATTTTCATCGTCATAAAACAGGCCATTAAGTTGATTCGGCGAGGATGATAATTTCGTTGTTCTTCACTTCGATCACACCGCCGTTGATTGCAATAAACGAAGTCCTGTCGTCTCCATCAATGATTTTTACATCGCCCTTATCAAGTGTTGAAATTATCGGGGCGTGGTTTCTCAATACCTGAAAAGATCCTTTACTGCCAGGAACCTGTACCAGCTTGACCTCTCCGTCATAAACTTTTTTATCAGGGGTTATGATCTGAAGGTTCATGATCTATTGGGATTCTTCGAGTATTTTATCGCCCTTCGCAATGGCATCTTCTATGGTGCCAACCAGGTTGAAGGCTGTTTCCGGATATTTGTCCACTTCACCGTCCATAATCATATTGAAACCCTTTATGGTATCTTTAATTGATACCATGCAGCCCGGGATACTGGTAAATTGCTCGGCAACATGGAAAGGCTGGGAGAGAAAACGTTGTACTCTCCTGGCACGGTGGACCACGAGCTTATCCTCATCCGAGAGTTCATCCATTCCAAGGATTGCGATAATGTCTTGCAGTTCATTATATCGCTGCAGCAATTCTTTGACCCGCTGAGCTGTATTGTAGTGTTCTTCACCCACTATTTCTGGGGCCAGGATCCTTGAAGTTGAATCAAGCGGATCCACGGCCGGATAGATGCCAAGTTCGGAGATTTTACGGCTCAGCACGGTTGTGGCGTCAAGGTGGGCAAAAGTGGTGGCGGGTGCAGGGTCTGTCAAATCATCGGCAGGCACATAAATGGCCTGTACCGATGTGATTGAACCATGTTTGGTCGAGGTGATACGTTCCTGCAGGATTCCCATTTCAGTAGCCAGCGTAGGCTGGTATCCTACTGCCGAGGGCATTCTTCCCAGCAGGGCAGATACTTCTGAACCGGCCTGTGTGAAGCGGAATATATTGTCAACAAAGAAAAGAATATCTTTTCCGCCGCTCTTTTCATCCCCGTCGCGGAACGATTCAGCTACGGTGAGCCCTGACAGGGCAACGGTTGCACGAGCACCGGGAGGTTCGTTCATCTGGCCGAATACCAGGGTGCCCTGCGATTCCGACAGGGCCTTTTTATCCACTTTACTGAGGTCCCAGCCTCCCTCTTCCATGCTTTTTTGAAAAGCATCCCCGTACTTTATAACCCCTGATTCGATCATTTCCCTGAGCAGGTCATTCCCTTCCCTGGTTCGCTCACCAACACCTGCAAATACAGATAACCCTGAGTACTGCTTAGCGATGTTGTTGATCAGTTCCATGATGATCACCGTTTTACCAACTCCGGCCCCACCGAATAATCCTATTTTTCCTCCCTTGGAATATGGTTCAAGCAGGTCAATTACTTTGATTCCGGTAAAAAAGACCTCTTTTTCTGTAGACAGATCTTCAAAGGCAGGGGGTTTGTTATGGATCTCATAACCGCCTTTCTTATCCAGGGGCTCCATCCCGTCAATGGCATCTCCGATCACATTAAGCAAACGGCCCTTGATCTGGTCGCCGACAGGCATTTTTATGGAAGTCCCGGTGGCCAGCACCTCCAGACCCCGTTGTAATCCATCGGTGGAATCCATAGCAATTGCACGGATGGTATTTTCCCCGATATGCTGCTGGCATTCAATGACCAGGATAGAGCCGTCAGGTTTCTTGATTTCAAGGGCATCATAAATATTAGGAAGGTCATCCCCGTATTTTTCGAAACTGACATCGATAACTGGGCCGATAATCTGGATGATTTCTCCTTTAACCTGAGCCATTTAAGTATTTTTTGGGTATAGAATCAGCGCTGACAAAGTTAGCATTTTTCATGTAATAGAACAGGAAATTTACACTCAGGATTGTTGTAAACTGATTGTCTTTTATATTTTTGAGATTGATTAATCAACAAAACCTATGCAATGAAGAAGATTTTAATCACCACCCTGCTGATCCTGTTTCTGTCTGTGGTCAGCTACAGCCAGTTCACTCATGTGGGACTGAGCGCAGCTTATTCAACACAAGTGAAGGAACCGGGATTTGGAATTTGTGGGGTATTCAGGGTCAATGATGAGATCAAGTTCACTCCCAATGTCTTGTATTATCTGCCACATAAGATCAATACCGAGTTCGGAACTCAGAAGTTTGAATGGTGGACCATAAACCTTGACGGAAATTACGTGATTGTCAGACAGGGGATTTTTGAAGGATATGGCCTTATGGGACTGAATTTTACGAACATCACGGGAGAACGGGATGAGATTGAGTTAGGACAGCCCTACAAGGATAGACGCTCTATGTTTAAACTCGGGCTGAATGTGGGAGCAGGTATTCGTCTGAATCTGGGCAGTAAAATAGTTCCATTCGGGGAACTGAGATACACCCTGGGAAGTAAGGCAGATTTCACATTCAATGAAGTTTCCACCTCACAGTTTAGCATTTTTGCAGGCTTTCTAATAAGGATTGCTGAAGATAAAGACAGATCTGTTAATGAAGATTATTAAACCCGTACAACATTGAGAACCATGATCCGTAAAACCACTAAAACCATTCTGATTACATTCATCGTCTTCTTTTCATTATCTGCCTCTTCCGTTGCCCAGCTAACACGGATTGGAGGTGGACTCTCATTCAGTACCGGGATCGAAGATGTTGATCACAAAACAGGGAATCCAGGGATTACGGCTCGTGGAGTACTTGAACTTGGTGACAAATTCTGCCTTATCCCCGGTGTGACCTTTTACATGCCCGGCAAGCGCCAGCATAATACTTACGGCATGGCTACAACTACGTTTGGGACCCTGGATGCCGATATAACCTATAGGATGGCCACCGAAAAAACCATTTTATTCTATGCCCTTGCCGGAGCGAACCTCTCGTATCTCAACACATCGTACAAATCGGGTGATTCATCGAGTAAATTAATGCCGGCACTGAACATAGGAACCGGCATTGAAATGATCATCGAGAAGGATTTAAATGCGTTCGCACAGATCAAAGGGGTTGTCGGTTCCTACAAGCAGTACCTTGCAATCAGCATCGGTGTACACTATTACATCAAGAGACGACGTTATAAGACCTGGTAAGGTTTCAAACATATCCCATATTTTTTATATCTTTAACTACTTTGAAATAACCGCATTCAAAATCAATTAACATGGGTATACCAGCCACCACCAAAATTGAATCGGAAGAAGCAGCCCTTATCAATGATCATAAGGAGTTCAGGAAATATTCAAAATCCGAGGAACTGACCAGGTTCGAAGAGCTCGATAAAACCGTCAATACAAGCGAATTTACCAGTAAGGTAAAAGCCATCAAGTCCCAGAAATTCAAGGATACAGAAGAGTACAAGAAAGAAAAAGAATATGTATCTCTGAAAAAATCCAAAGACATAAAAACCTATTTCAAGGTTAAGGAATCCAGGGATCTTGAAGAATACAAGCAAACCGATAAATCGGACGATCTGAAAAAATACCAGGAACTGGCTGAATATGTGAATTCTAAGAAATTTGCTGATGAGAAACAATCAGCCGGCAAGGAATTTAAGGGCACGGATGCTTTCCGGAAGGAACAGGAATACCTTAGATATAAAAAATCTGCTTCGATTAAAAAGTATTTTAAGTTTAAATCTTCTTCGAAACTTCAGACATACAAGCAGGTAAAGGGCTCGGATCGCCTGAACCGGTTCATAGAGCTTGAGGAGGCCATTAATTCAGGGGAATTCAAAAAAGTAAAGGATTATATGGCGCTTAAACCGAAGGCGAAATACGAACAATCAAAAGAATATGATCTGGAAAAGGAATACCTGGAGTTGAAAAAATCCGAAAAACTTCTCTGGTATCAGAAACTCCAGAAAAAGAATGATTTTCACAAGCTTAAGGAATGGGAGCTAACCTTTGAGGATGACTTCACAGAAGGCTCGCTTGACAGGGGCAAATGGATGTACAATTATTACTGGGGTGACAAGTTGCTGAAAGACACCTATGCGCTTCCCGGCGACAAACACTTTTACACGAAAGGAAGGAACATCGAAATATCCGACTCTGTGCTAAAGATAGTAACCAAAAAAGAAACGGCAAGCGGTAAGATATGGGACCCCGTTCTTGGGTTCATGAACAAGGAGTTTGATTATACTTCGGGACTCATATCAACGGGTAAAAGTTTCCGCCAGCAATATGGCAGGGTCCGTGCCAAGATCAGGATGAGCGGGGCACCCGTGCGGCAGGCAATGTGGATGGTTGCAGATAAGATCCTTCCACACGTGGATGTTGCTAAAATTGAGAAAGGAAAATTATTCTACGGGAATTTCTGGGGCAACATCGCAGAAAAGGGCGGGGTCAAAAAGAAAGTAGTAAAAAAGGGCGCCGGAAAATTCACCTCCGACTTCTTTATCTATTCCATTGAATGGACCCCGGATAAGATTATCTGGAAGATCAATGAAAAGGTTGTCCTGACCCAGACCAAAGGTATACCTCAGGACCCAATGTACCTTATTCTGAGTGCCGGGGTTTCAAATGGCACTCCCGATCACCAGCTGCCTGCTACCATGGAGGTGGACTGGGTAAGGATTTACAAAAAAGCCGAATAAAGCCTGGCTGGACAGATACACCGAAACAATCATTAATACCCGGGCAGTCCCCGGGTTTTTTTATTCGTTCCTTAGGGAATCTGCGGGATTGACATTGGCTGAGCGGATGGTATGGTAACTTACCGTGACCACCGTGATCAACATGGTCAGGAGTCCAGCAAGAACAAATGATATCCAACGGATACTGGTACGGTAAACAAATCCCTCCAGCCAGTCATTGGAAAAATACCAGGAGATCAGGGAGGCAATCAGAACGGATATGGCTATCAGTACCATGTAGTTTTTCAGCATCAGGCCAACAATTCCCGGAACACTAGATCCAT
>JAUVKJ010000049.1 GCA_030592145.1 Bacteroides sp. | reverse complement strand
CGTGCAAGCGTAGTCTTGCCGCAGCCAGACTCCCCTGCTATCGCTAATGAAGCCCCTTTCTCAACCTGAAAACTCACGTTGTCTACGGCTTTCACATATTTAGACGGTTTCCCGAATGAAAAGAGTCCACTTCTAACTGGGAACCCCTGAAGGCGATGCAAACTCCTTCCTATGGCAATCCAGGATGAAAGACTATGCTGCCAAGGCCGACCTGAACTACTTTATTACACCAGAACATACCCTGAAATTTGGCCTGATCAGTACCTTACACGATTTTGAACCTGGATCTGCAAAAGGACTGGGAGATCAGAGCCTGTTTACCGAGTTCAGCCTTCCTTCCAATTATGCACTTGAAAACGGAATCTATATATCGGCAGAGTCCTCCCTGGGTGAGCGCTGGAATTTGAGATATGGCTTGCGCTTCAGCAGTTTTCATAATGTTGGCCCGGCTACGGTGTACAATTTTAACCAGGACTATCAAGCTGTTGACTCAATCGTTTATGAGTCCGGGAATTTTTTCAATTCTTTTGGTGGACTTGAACCCAGGCTCGCTGTGTCGTTTATGCTGAATGATTGGTCTTCCCTTAAGGCAAGTTACTCACGGACCCGGCAATACATCCACCTGGCACAGAACTCTACAGCAGGAACACCCCTTGACGTCTGGTTTCCTTCCAGTCCGAATGTGAATCCACAGATCTCTGACCAGGTGGCCCTGGGTTATTTTTGGAATCTATGGGACGACCGGCTGGAAGCTTCTGTGGAAGCCTATTATAAGAAATTGAACAATGCCATTGACTTCAGGGACCATGCAAACCTGCTTCTAAACCGGCAAATGGAAGGGGAGTTACGCATCGGGAATGGCAACTCCTATGGGCTAGAATTCCTGATACGGAAAAACACCGGTCATCTGAGCGGCTGGATAAGCTATACCTACTCCAGAACCGAGCGGGTTGTACCGGAGATCAACAACGGGGATCCTTACGCAGCCCCGTATGACAGGCCACATGACCTGGCTATTGTACTTAATTATGAAATTTCAAAACGCATCTGGGTGTCTGGCAACTGGGTGTACAGTACCGGACTTCCGGTTACCTTTCCTACAGGAAGATTTGAATATATGGGTAATATTGCTCCGGTCTATTCCAACAGGAATGCCTACCGGATGCCCGACTATCACAGGCTCGATGTGTCGGTTTCCCTGGCAGGCAAAGATAAGCCCGGTCGAAAATGGGGATGGGACCTGAATCTATCCGCATACAATGCCTACGCGCGGAAAAACGCCTGGACCATCAATTTTGTCCAGGATGATAATGATCCCAACGGACCACATGCGGAGATGACCTACCTGTTTTCGATCAGTCCCGCATTAACCTTCAACTTCCATTTCTAAATCATACTAATAAAATGAAGAATAGTAAAACCATAGCCATTATTTTCACTCTGATGATCTTTCTCTGGAATTGTACCGAGAGAATAGAGGTAGAGGTGGATTCAAGCTTCACCCGCCTGGTTGTGGAGGGATACGTCACCACCGATACGGCTGCTCACTGGGTAAGGCTGAGTACTACCAGTGATTATTTTTACAACCAGCCTGCACCCGCGGTCAGGGGTGCGACACTCAGCATTGATGACGGGGATGAGATCCACATGCTGACGGAATCCGATACCCTGCCGGGAGTGTATTTCACCTCACCCGGTTATTACGGTATACCCGGAAAGACTTACACCCTGAATATCCGGAACATTGACATAGACGGGGACGGGGAAATCGAGGAATACTCAGCAAGTTCCGTCCTGAACCCGGTAAATCCAATTGACTCAATAACCCTCAGGTACTTCAATGCTTTCCACTATACAGGATATGAGATACAGGTATATGCATGGGACTCTCCCCGCAAGGACTGGTACGCCTTCAAGGTGCATAAAAACGGCAAACTGATCACGGATACCCTCTATGAGCTGATCGTGCAGAACGATGATTTTTTCAACGGAAATTATACCTACGGGATCGCCTCACAGTTCCTCAGCAACGATAAACCCGATGAAGTTGTAAAGATCGGTGATACCATCACATTTGAGATCAACGGGATTCCGGAGGAATACTATTATTATATCATTGAAGCCCAGAGCCAGATCTTTCCACAGACACCCCTGTTCAGCGGTCCGCCGGCCAACATCCGGACCAATATGAACAACGATGCCATTGGATTCTTCGTAGCCTATGCACTCAACCGCAGCAGTACCATCGCTACCGCTGATGTGGTTGACGGCGGCATCCCTCAGTAGGATTGTATATCCCTCTGTTTTTATTAAATTTACCCCCAAGCCCAATTTATCAACTTGGATTATTTTAAGGAAATAGCGCTGGAACAGGATCTTATCACTAAGATCAGTGAGCAGAGAGATAAAATCCAACATCAGCAGAAGGAACTCGCGGAAAGTCTTAAGTATGCCAGTTCCATTCAGTCTGCCCTGTTGCCCGATCTGAGATATTTTAAAAAGCTCTTCCCGGAGAATTTTGTCATGTTCAAACCACGTGATATCGTCAGTGGCGATTTTTACTGGTACGGGCGCAAGGGAAGCAGGGTAGCGGTTGCTGCCGCGGATTGTACCGGCCATGGAGTGCCGGGGGCATTTATGAGCATGCTTGGCATCTCCTTCCTGGATGAGATCGTCAGCAAGGGTGTCCCGGGTGCAAATTCAATTTTAAACCGTTTAAGGGAAAATGTGATGAAAGCGCTTCATCAGACCGGTGAGGTGGGTGAACATAAGGACGGTATGGACATTGCACTCTGTGTTTTCGATCTTGAAAAGATGGAAATGGAATACTCGGGAGCCTTCAATCCCCTGTACCTGATCAGAAAGGGAGTCCTGCATGAAACCCGTGGCGACAAGATGCCGATAGGTATCAATGCCGTGGTAGAAAAATCTTTTACCAACCATTGCATAAAACTCAAACAGGGTGATCTGATCTACCTGTTTTCGGATGGCTATGCAGACCAGTTCGGTGGCCCCTACAATAAAAAATTCAAATATAATCCCCTGAAGGAATTACTGGTTAAGATCAGCAAGAAACCGCTGGAAGCTCAGAAAAAAGATCTTGAACGCAGTTTTATCAAGTGGAAGGCAGACTGTGAGCAGCTGGATGATGTCCTCCTGATAGGGCTTAAAATCTGATTTCGGATGTGGTTCAAACTATTTAGAATCAAGAACTACCGGTCAATCGTTGATACAGGGTGGAATGAACTTGCCTCGGATAATATCACCGGACTCATCGGGCAGAATGAATCCGGGAAAACATCCATCCTTGAAGCCCTGAACAGCTTTTATAGTGGAAAAATATCAGATGATATTTTACGCAGCGACCTCAGCCTTCCGGAAGTATCCTGCTCATTCAGTCTCACTTCGGCTGAATTGAAGAAATTCTTTTCAGAAAAGAAAGTACCTGAGAAGATCCTGGATCTCATTCATAAATCCGGACAGATCGCCCTGACCCGTACCTGGAATGCCGATATGTCCAGTTACCTGAGTTTCGGGGATGAACAGGTAAGGGAATTTTACATGGAGCTGGAAGACAAGCAGAAGGCTTTCGAGGAAAAGACATTGTCGGGGCTTTACAGGGTGTTAGAAGAAGCAAAGAAAGCGGAGGGGGATAGGGGGAATGCTTTGATGGAGAAGGAGGAAACCAAAAAAGAACTTCGTGCCCTGGAACTGATACTTGCCAGGGCCAGGAAAATCGATGGTAAGAAACCCACGAAAGATACCCAGAACCAGCTTCAGAAACTGCTGCTTGAGGAAGAGCGCCTGAAAAAGCGTTTTGAGAAAAAGAAAAGCGCACTTGAATCCCGCTCCGGGAGATTGGCCGATCTGTCTGATAATTCAAGGTTTGCACAGCTTTGCCTGGATACCCTGGATGAACTGGATAAGGCCAAAGGGTTATGGGAGGAATCTTACCGGGAACTGTATGACATTCAGATTTATTTTGACAGCCTGCATACAGAAAGGGAGATCAAGGGGATCAAGGGGAAACTCGATATGGTAAATGCAAACCACCTGAAAAATGACAGGAAGCTTGAAAAGTCCAGGAGCAGAGCCAGTTTCAGTGTAGCAGTCACGTCCCGGATTTTAAAGGGAATGGATCCCTCAGAAGCGGAAGACCTGGTCGAAAAGGAAATCAGGAAGCAGGCCGCTTACTACTCTGAGTTCGAGCTGGCCGAACAAGCCTTCATGCATATTCCCATTTTCGAGCTGTTTGAAGACTTCAGCAGCCTTCTACCCAACCGGATCGACCTTGAGGATATTTTTACGGCAAACAGTGCTGTGGAAGGTTTTAAGGCAGCCCGGAACTTTCTTATTGTATCGGGCTTGAAATCAACTTTCTTCGAGGAAAGAAGCAGCCGGATACTGAAACAGAAAATCGAGAAGCTCAACAACGATCTATCCCTGAATTTCCAGGATTACTGGAGGCAGAACCTTGGAAAGGACAATAAAATAGAGATTCATTTCGAGCTGGAGCATTATGATAATACACACCCGGACAAAATGGGGAAACCCTACCTTGAGTTCTGGATCAAGGATGAACAGGAAAGGCTCTATCCCAAGCAGCGCAGCCGCGGTGTCAGATGGTTCCTTTCCTTTTACCTTGAACTAAAGGCCAATGCCATTGAGAACAAGGATAGATCAAGGGTTTTCCTGATCGATGAACCGGGATTGAGCCTTCATGCAAGGGCACAGGAAGATGTTCTGGCCGTCTTCGAAGACATCAAGGATGATATTCAGATCATGTACTCAACCCATTCACCACACCTGATCAACATCAACAAACTCTACCGCCTGCTGGCAATACAACGGGCAGTCGAAGATGATATGAAGAGCGAAACGGTGATTTTTGATCCCAGGTCTCTGAATGAAGCTTCCACAGATACCCTCTCACCGATCTATACCCTGATGGGAACCAAGCTGAGTGACCACCAATTCGTTAAAAAGAAAAATAACGTCATTGTTGAGGATACACCCACCTATTATTACCTGAGTACTATTTTCAGCCTGGCCGGTTATAAAAAAGAAATGTATTTCCTGCCGGCAACGGATGTGAACAATGTACCCACCCTGGTGAACCTGCTTATCGGGTGGAAACTGGATTTTGTTGTTCTGCTTGACGACGATTCCGATGGTAACCGGATCTACCGTGAGCTGAGGCGTACCCATTACCACGATAACGACGAGATTGCCTCCCGGAAGCTGATACGATTGGATTCAGGCGGAAGTGTTGAAGATCTTTTCTCAACTATCGACTTCAAGAATTTCGTATTGCACAAGAGGGTGGGGATCACCGAATCCAATTCAGAGTACATTGAGATGAATGAGCTCTCAAAGGCAAAACTGGCCTCTGATTTTATCCTCGATGTACAGAACAACAAGATAAAACTGGAGGACTTCGACGATGAAACCATCGATAACATAAGCCGGCTTATCAAAAAACTTGACAACGTCCTTTCCTGACAACCCACTCATTCAGTACCTTATAATCTTTTCAACCTCGTGCCTGTTCAGGTAGGTCCGTATGATCTGCTGCACATCCCGGTTGTCTTCGTAGATCCTGATACAATCCGTGATGTCTTCCATCTGCAGGTAGCTTGTCTCTGTGTTCAGGAACCCGAATCCAATGTATTTCCCGTTTTCAAGCTGAATAACAGACTTTTCATGTTCTTCCCTTCCCTTATCAATGATCAGCATGTTCTTTTGCTGGTAGTAGAAAGCGGACAGGGCCTTCATAACCCGTTTGTTATAGATATCGGCCGGTTCCTTTCCGATACAGGCTCCGTTGCACTGACGTATCCCGTAATGAAAACAAGCTCCGTCGGTATCATACATACCACATAATTTCTGGCAGAGCCAGTGCCTTTCGATCAATCTGGAAAGGATGGCTTTTGCCTCTGCTTTGTTCTTAAAACAGGTTTCCGGCGACTGGTTAATACGGTTGGCTGTTTTTTCAATTGAAAGGCGGTAGTATCCCTTCTCATCCTTCTGACTGTACAAACCGTACTGCATGGTCTTTCGTTTCTGGGCACGGTTGTATCTGGGTATATGTTTCTTGATCTCACTCGATTCCACCAGCAGAGCGACCAGTTCACTTCCTGTAAGTTCATAATCAATACCGGCAATGCTCTCCTTCAGTTCAATCGAACGCCTGGAACCGTTATTGCTGAGATGGCTCAGTACCCGTTTACGGATATTCTTACTTTTCCCGATATAGATCACCTGGTTCTGGTCATTGCGTAAATAATAGACCCCGGATTCCTCCGGGAGCAGTTCCAGTGTTTTCTTGTCGAGGTCAGGATGGAGATTTTTAAGGTTGGGGGAGATGGATTGTGCCAGTAAGTCCTCCTGTCCGGCATCGCGTGTACGTTTTAGCAGAAGACTCAGCAGTTTAACGGTAGCGAGGGCATCACCAGCCGCCCGGTGCCTGTTTTCAATTTCTATGCCCAGGTCCCCGCAAAGCTTTCCAAGGCTGTAGGATCTGTGTCCGGGAAGCAATTTACGGCTGAGCCTGAGGGTGCACATATTATCCCTGGTAAACCCATCCACAACTTTCTCACCGTCATAAAGATATATGGCGATTTCGGTGATCTTTTCCGTATTCGGACTGCCTCCTGTGGTCTCTATGTCAACAACGGCATACAAAACTCTCAGGATCCGTTAATCAGAGGGCAGGGGCAGGGGAATTGAAATCCCGGTGGCAGCAGATGATAAAGCAATCTTCCAGTTCATGGTGCTGAACCTCCTGGGGTAGATCCCCATCAGGTTGGTGCCGGCATAGGCGAGCAGAAGATCAAAGACCAGGATGGTTGTACCCACGAAAACGCCATTGGGTATTCCCCAGGCAATCCCTCCCAGAAAATAATACAAGGCTGCCGGAAGCACTACCCCGGCCCCAATGGTGAGTCCAAGTCCCAAAGCTTTTTCCCTTGAATCCCGGATCACATATCCGGAAATCATCATGATCTCATCCAGAGCGATCATGTCCTTTCCATCCAGGATCAGTTTTTCATTATCAAGAATCGTAAGCATCCCCTTAACTTTTACTCCATCAAAGGTTTTAACCATAATGGGCTTATCCAGACGGATCGTACTCGATTTTTCCGGTTTCAGTTTGTGGCCAAGACGGATCTCCTGGCTGTATCCTGCAAGACACAGCAGGGATAAAAGGACTGGATAAATACAGGAACGTATCATTATGTAAAGCTAGCAAAAGCATTTATTATAAGCTGTACGATAACGTACATTTCCTGAATGGATTCGTACAAATCTGCTACACTGAGATAAGGGTGAATCTCTAATTAGTAATCTGTTAAACAGGATATTATAAAGAATGGAACAATTCATGATAATGATAAATGTAAAATCCTCTCATTATGACGGTAAAGATCCGCAACGAAAAGGACTTTTTAACTGCCAGTAAAAACCTGAAAACCATTTATAAGGAAATTATGAGGCTGGTTATCAAGAAAGAAGAATTTGAGGAAAGAATAGAAGAGTATCTAAACAGGAAATAAGTTCCCCATTCAGGAAGTGTACAAACAGCACATGAAATACTCTTTCCTTTGAGAAAAATTACTGGTTTCCAAATACTTCATTTTCGTCCAGGAATCCATCAGCGATCACTGTCATCCGGATATTTTCCTTTCCAACGGGAACAATAGAGGATAACAATATGGCAGGCACCATTTTTGAACCATTGTTCACGGTTGTAAGTGTATTCGGTATGGCTTCACCCCGGGCCAGTGAGATGGCGATTTTGGCGGTGGAGGCTGCGAGTGATTCAATTACTTTGTAGACGGTCATGGTCTGAGTGCCCTGGACAATCCGCCTGCAGGCATCCGTTTGTGCGTCCTGTCCCGACAATAGTACATCTTTCTCCAGTCCATGCTCAGCAAGGGCGCGGGCGGCTCCTTTTGAAAGCGCATCACTGGAGGCGATAATGGCATCCAGCTTTTTGTTCTTATCAAGGTATTGTTTAACCGCCTGGTATGCATTATCCGGATTCCATCCCTCAATGCTCTGGTCCATTACTACCTGAATATCCCCCCTTATAATCAGGGGTTGCAGAATATTCATCTGGCCAATTCTCAGCTGGACAGAATTGTTATCCTCGATCGCCCCGCCCAGAATGGCATATTTGCCGGTGGGTTTAATTTTGGTCAGGTATTCCGCCTGAATTTCCCCGATCCTTACATTATCGAAAGACAGGTAGCAGTCCAGATCGCAGTTTTTGATGATCCTGTCATATGCGATCACCTTAATATCCCTGGCCTTGGCATAATCCACAATGATACCTGCAGATTCACTGTTTACCGGAACAATGATCAGGACATCCAGATCACTCTCATCAATCAGTTCCTGCGCCTGCTTTGCCTGTAATGTCTCACTGCCCGTCGCTTCCCTGACGATGACTTCGGCGCCTTTTAATTCCAGCTGCTGCGTCAGGTACATGATGTCTCTTGACCACCTTTCATGGGAGGGCCCCATGCTTATACCCACTATGGGACTTTGCTCTGTGGAGCAGCAGGTGATTAAAATGCTGATAAGTAATACGGTAATTAAGTTAAGAATTGGGGTTTTCATGGCTGTGGTTATAAGTGTAGAGTTTGTATTATTGGTATATTGGTCTCCCTAAAGTTAATCTAAATAACAATTCAATTCAAGTGAATGGCAAATAATACCGCTGTGGGAAACATGAACATATCAGAAAATCTAAGGATTTTTCTCATTTTCAGCCTGCTTTTTGCCCTGAACACAAAAACCGATGTCTCTTCCTGGAATGACGCCTCCCGCATGGCCACCATACAGAGTATTGTCGAAGACGGCAGTTTTGCCATTGATCATTCCATTTTTATCGGCACCGGGGATAAATACTATTATAAGGGTCATTTTTTCTCGGACAAACCTCCGCTGCTGGCAATCTGTGCCGTTCCCGTATATTTCATACTGCACAGCCTCGGATTTACTTTTGAATCTCACGCGGGACTGGTTTACTACCTTCTGACACTGATCACGATCGGGTTATTAAGTGCACTTGGCCTGGTCTTTTTCCGCCGGATCCTCATACGGTTTTTCAGGGTGGGGGAGGCCTGGGCGGATCTTGTCACCCTGGTTTCCGGTGCAGCTACACTGGTACTGGTGTATTCCATCGTTTTCAATAACCACATCGCCAGTGGGGCATTGATCCTGATCGGGTTTTATTACCTTCTTGAATTTATAAGGGAGGGAGGGACGAAAAACATTCTCCT
>JAUVKJ010000238.1 GCA_030592145.1 Bacteroides sp. | reverse complement strand
AAGCATTTCGCGGTCCACAGCGGCCCGGAAGGACTCCGTCATGATTTCAATGCCCTGGTCTCAAAAAAGGATATGTATGAGACCTACCTGTATGCATTCCATAAACTGGTCGATGCAGGTGTGGAATCGATCATGTGTGCTTACAACAGAACCAACGACGAAGCCTGCTGCGGCAGTAATGTCCTGCTGCAGGAAATACTGAGGGATGATTGGGATTTCGAGGGACATATTGTCTCGGATTGCGGGGCCCTTCATGATTTCTACAGGGGACATAAAGTGTCTTCCAACCCGGTGGAAGCCGCCGCCCTGGCCCTAAAAAGCGGGGTAAACGTGAACTGCGGGGACACTTATTTATACCTTCAGGAAGCCGTGGAACAGGGACTTGTAACAGAGGCCGAGATAGATGCCTCTCTTGCATACCTCCTGCGAAGCCGCTTCAGGCTGGGTTTGTTCGATCCGCCTGAAATGGTTCCCTTCACCTCCATTTCACCCGATGTGATCAATTGCAAAGAACACAGGGCACTTGCCCTTGAAGCGGCACAGAAGTGCATCGTTATGCTGAAAAACGACAGGCAGATCCTGCCCCTCTCAAAGGCAACGGAATCTGTATACATCATCGGTCCGAATGCATCCAATGTTGATGTCCTGCTGGGAAATTATTATGGACTCAGCGGCGAGATGACAACCATCCTGGAAGGCATTGTCGGGAAAATGGAACCGGGAACATTCGTGGAATACCGGCACGGTTGCCTGCTTGAACGTGATAATATAAACCCGGCCGACTGGACAACGGGAGGCGCACAGAAATCGGATGCCATCATCGCCGTCATGGGAATTTCCAGCTTGCTTGAAGGAGAGGAAGGCGAGTCTCTCCTCTCCTCCACAAAGGGTGACCGTTTTGATATCCGCCTGCCGGCAAGCCAGGTAAAGCAGATTAAAAAACTCAGGGATGGATACGATAAATCCATCATCCTGGTTCTTACCGGTGGAAGTCCCATCGACATCAGCGAAGTGGCCGGCCTTATCGATGCCATCCTCTTCGTCTGGTATCCCGGTGAACAGGGCGGGAATGCAGTTGCAGACGTGATCTTCGGAGATGCCAATCCTTCCGGCCGCCTGCCCATTACCTTTCCGAAATCCATTGATGATCTTCCAGCCTATGAGGATTATTCCATGAAAGGAAGGACCTACAGGTATATGTATAAGGAACCTATGTATCCCTTTGGATTCGGACTGAGTTTTTCTGAGTTTCACTACAAGGCCGCGGAGGACGAGCTCCTCGGGATGAATGCCGGGGAAGAGATTACCGTCGAAGTTACAGTTAGCAATAAAGGCAGTATGCAGGGTGAGGAGGTGGTACAGTTATATGTTTCCGATCTGGAAGCATCTGTGGACACACCCATAAGTTCACTGAAATGCTTTCAACGGGTTTCACTCGGACCCGGGAAAAACAGGCAGGTCTCTTTCACAATCACCCCGGAAATGCTTGAAATGATAAATAAGGATGGGGAATCTGTCCTGGAACCGGGTGAGTTCCGGATCACGATCGGCGGCTCTTCCCCGGGATCACGCAGCATTGAGCTCGGCGCCCCCGAACCTGTCGAGATTATGCTGTCCGTAAGGTAAGGAAACGGACCTGCTTCCCGCTATGGTATCCTGTACCACAGGGATTGCAGACAGGGCGGCTCATGGAGAACCAGGGTCCCGACTAAGCGGGAACACCCCCGGGGAACACACAGGGTGTTATTTTATCCACTCTATAAGAAGATCATACGACTTTTCAATTGATCCCCTGTAAATAATATTCAATTGTTCGCCGGCATTCATGTTTTGATAAGCAGCTTTGATTATGGCAAGATCATCAATGATACTTTCAGGATCAGCGGTATTGTCCAAACCATCCGTAATACCGGCCATCATCAGCTTCCTTGGTGCCAGGCTGGCAGCAAGGTCAGGCAGGTCATAAGCCTTAAGAGCTCCGGCAACGGTGCTGTGAACAAAACCGGGATTATAAAAACGATTCATCGCAATGGACCGGTAAGATGAATAGGGTTCAATAAGGGCTATTCGGGTAATAGCCGGATTAAAAGCAGCAGCATGCAACAATACCGGTGCCATTTCTTTCCTGGCAAGACCATAAATCTCACTTATCTCATTATTATTTTGAAGCAGCAGGGTGAGCCTTACAACATCACCGGTTTGTATCCCGACTATGCTTCTGCCAATAAGTATGGAAGAAAACCACATATTATAGGATATGCTATCAATATATGCATCTCCGTGAAAATCACCCGGACCCATTTCACCCAATCCGATCATATCAGGCGCCAGCACCGTAAAACCATTCCTGACGAACCATTCAATTTCTCCATCTGCTGAAGCTTCGGCTGCCTTGCCTGAGGGATGCAGATAGATCAGTGCTTTATTGTTCGGCTTATCCGGTATCATTAACAGGTAGGGAATAACATAATCACCCTCACCTTTTACAAAATACTTCTCAATCACATAAGCTTCCCTTTGAAAACGTCCGGTAAATACCGGTTCATGAACCCTGGCCGGTTCCTGGTATCCGGAGAGTTCTTTGGCCGACTTCAAAACTCCCGGAAGATGATTTGCGAGATCCTGTCTGGAAGCCTGCAATTCAATCATCAGTTTTTCTGTCTCACTGCGGTTCAAACTGAAAACAGTCTCACCACCAAGGGAATTTGATAGCTGTCCGGTAGAAGTTTTCTGCAATTCCTGAGGAGTGAAGAATTCGACCTCCTCTTCAGCAAAGGAACCCGGCAGTTGCAGATGCTTCTGGAAAAAAGCATACATTGCTTCACGATTCTTTTGGGTATATCCATGCCCGTAATCGTCTTCCACTATTTCGATGTTGTCTGGTTTTCCAAATATCCCGTAGACCCGTTTCACCTCGGCGTATGTTTCGCGTGCTCCCTGAATACTAAAAAAATCTCTGGTAGTAGCCATGATGAGAGTTGGTTTCGGTGCCCTGATCTCAATAAAATCAGGGTGATCAATTCCACTCGAAATTCCATGATAAAAATTTTGTTCCCCATCCTGAACCCCTATTGATTCCATTAGTCGCCGGTAACTGGTGATATAACCCGCAGGGGCTGATGCCACCACCCGTTCATCCATTGCAGAGATATAAGCGGTTTGAGTACCTCCACCGGAGAGACCATGAACACCAATTCTCTCAGGATCCACTTCTGGACGGCTAACCAGATAATCAATGCCCCGGATACCATCCCAAAGAAAATACCTGGCAATGGATTTTCCGGTGAGAAAAACCTGCGCAGACGGATATGAATGCTCATGGCAGGGACCGCCTATCATCGACTTACCTGTTTCCGGATTATAATATTGCAGACGTTCACCCTGACCAATAGGATCAATAGCAAGGACGATAAATCCTTTTTTAACAAGATTAAGCAAGGGCAGTTGATAATACTGCCGTCTGTAAGCAATGGTGCTATGTCCGCTACAGAAAAGAATGGCTGGTGCCGGCTTAATTACATTTTTCGGGATAAAGACAGATGCTGTGACATAAAACCCGGGTAGCGATTCGTAGATGATGTTTTCCACCCGGTAATCATTTTTCTCGACTGTACCAGTGATCCTGGCATTCAAGGGAGTTTTCTCCGGAAATGGCCCCAGTATCTCCCATATAGTTTTTTGCACCGTTGTC
>JAUVKJ010000293.1 GCA_030592145.1 Bacteroides sp. | reverse complement strand
ACAAGGGTCCGGAGGGATGGCAGGAGCCCCAAAACATTGGCCAGGGAATAAATACCGAACTGAACGAAGACCACCCATTTATTTCAGAAGACGGTAAAGTACTCTACTTTGCTTCCCAGGGGCATTATAACATCGGGGGATACGATATATTCTATTCCGAGAAACTCCCCGACGGGAGCTGGAGCAAGCCAAATAACCTGGGATATCCGCTGAATACCACCGACGATGACCTGTTCTTTGTGCCCATAGGGAATGGCAAATACGGGTACCAGGCACTCTTTGCAGAAGACAATCTGGGCTTAAGGGATATTTTCCGTTACCGGATGTTTGAAACCGAAGCAGAATACCAGGCCGCCATCGCCCCGCCACCACCGGCAGAAGAACCAGAAGAAGAACCGGTAGAAGAACCGGCAGAACCCGAGGTAGTGGTACCTCCCGTTCAGGAACCACCGCCCACAATGTATGTCATCCGTCCCGTCTTCTTTGGATTTGACAAATATGACCTGACTGCAGAGGCAAAATCAACCCTTGACGATCTTGTGGTTATTCTTGAGCTGTATCCGGTGCTTGAGGTTGAAGCGGTAGGCCATACAGACCATATAGGATCAGACAATTACAACCTGATGCTCTCAAAGAAGCGTTCTGCCAGCGTGGTCACATATCTTACCCGGAAAGGATTGGACGGAAAGCACATCAGGTCGGCAGGAAAAGGTGAGAGCTACCCGGTTGCGCGAAATATCCTGCCCGATGGCACGGATAGCCCGGAAGGCCGTAAATTGAACCGAAGAGTTGAGATCCATATCATAAAACCGGATCTGCCGAATGTTAAGATCGAAGAGGTTAATGTACCCGATAAACTGAAAAAATAGGCCGGCAACAACCAGTATGCCAGATTTATTCCCGGCAACCATTTCTCCCTGATTATGGTCTATGATGATATGGCTGATAACGGTAAACCCGTTACAGAAGAAAATTTTTTATCTTTATAGAACAATAATCAATATCCCGACAATGAAAGGAAGCCCCGTTATTCTGATCCTTTCGGTATTCCTGATCCTTTTCAGCCATTCTTTGCCTGCACAGGAAATTACCGATCCCAAGGAACTGTTCTCTGAAGGAGAATTCTTCTTCCTGTCTGAAGAGTATGAAGAAGCTCTTTACTTCTATTTACAGCTTGTAGAGCAGTTCCCGGACCATGCAAATTTTAATTTTAAGGTTGGTATCACCTACCTTGAGATTCCGGGACAGGAATACAAGGCTATACCCTATCTTGAAAAGGCCATTACAAGCACAAATATAAAATACAAAAAACGCTCATTCAAGGAAAAGAACGCACCTCATTATGCCTATTTCAGCCTGGGAAATTCCTACCGCATAAACAATGAAACAGTAAAGGCCCTGGACATTTACCAGGAATTTACGAATTCGGAAGATTTTGAAGGAAATTACAACCTCAGCATGGTGGAAAGTGAGATCAGGGCCTGTCAGCGGTCCAAAATAATACAGGACGTGCCTGTTAATGTTGAATTCAAAAAACTTAAGAGTCCGATCAACATCAATGCAGACAATACAAATGCCGTCCTTTCAGGTGACGGCAACACCATGATCTTTATTACCGAACTTGCATTTTACGACGCCATACACCTTTCCAGGAAGCTTAACGGAGTCTGGACGGAACCCGAGGTCTTAAATCCGCAGGTGGGTTCGGACGGGGACATGTATCCTACCTCCCTTTCCTATGACGGCAGAGATCTATACATGGTCAAACGTAACGAGGGAAATAATGATATTTATGTCAGCACCAGGGGAGCTGACTTCTGGTCAAAGGCCAGGCCCCTGGGGCCAACCATCAATACCGGGACTCACGAAACTCATGCAAGCCTTTCCGCGGATGGGAATACCCTGTTTTTTACATCCGCCAGGAGGGGAGGTTTCGGTGGCCTTGACATCTACCGTGCAGAGAGAATGCCTTCGGGAGAATGGGGAGAAGCCGAGAACCTCGGTCCCACGATCAACACCCCGGTAAACGAAAAAACACCTTTTCTGTCGGACGACGGAAACCATCTCTATTTCAGCTCGGAAGGGCACTTCAACATGGGTGGTTTCGATATATTCTATTCCAGGCTGGATGAGAACGGGCAGTGGAAGGATCCCGTAAACATCGGATTCCCCATCAATACAACAGGCAATGATCTCTTCTTCTATCCGATCGGAGATGGCAGCAAAGGTTTCCTGTCAAGGATCGAAAGGGAAGGTCCCCATGCCTACAACATCTATCAGCTTACGATCGGCGAAAGGAAAACTGAGTTCACCGATGCCTCTGATCGACCGCGATTTCCTGAAGATTTCAGGATCCGGCTGGTCCATCCCGAAACAGGCGACACCATAATCATTCAGTATCTCAGAGAAAAGGATGTTTTCAAGACAGTCGACCCCGCCTACAAAATAATAATAGAAGAAAAATAATAACAGAGCTGATTTATGATCCCCCTGAGCGGTGAACATATTAAACTGAGGGCCATTGAGCCCTCTGACCTGGATGTACTTTATGAGTGGGAGAACGATCCTGAGAACTGGCTGGTCAGCAATACCACCGCTCCCTTTTCCAGGCATGTGCTCCAAAAATATATTGAACACGCCCACCAGGATATCTATGAGGCCAGGCAGCTTCGGCTCATGATCGACCGGCTTGACGAAACCCGGGAGGTTTGCGAAATCATCGGGACCATTGACCTGTTTGATTTCGATCCTCTCCACCGGAGAGCAGGGGTTGGTATACTGATCGCCAGGAAGAAGAACCGTATGAAGGGCCTGGCTTCGGAAGCCCTTTCCATACTGATCGGATACGCCTTCCACAACCTTCACCTGCACCAGTTGTACTGCAGTGTATCGGAAGACAACCAGTCCAGCATGAAACTCTTTAAGAAGTTTGGTTTTAAGGAGGTTGGGAAGAAAATGGACTGGATACGCAGAAAAAACTGCTGGGTGGGTGTTTTCCTGCTCCAGAAGATCAATCCTGACGATGGCTAGATTTCTTCCCAGTCAGGAATCCGGTCTGTAAACCGGTATTCCCCGTCTGCCTCATCGAACCGGCTGCAATAATGCTTTAAACCGTTTGTCACCACAAGCCAGGGCACATTGTAGGCAAGGTTGTACAGGCCGATCTGGTCAAAT
>JAUVKJ010000276.1 GCA_030592145.1 Bacteroides sp. | reverse complement strand
TTGTAGCCGGACTGAACAATACCTGCTATTATCCCTCCATCTATGATCTGCAGAGTTCACTTCACATCGAAAACAGCTCTTCAAGCCATTATACGCTTACGGTACTGAGCTATGTTTCCCTGCTGTTTCCCCTGGTGCTTGCCTATATATACCTGGCCTGGAATGCGATCAACAATAAAAAGATAGACGCCGAAGAGATGAAAGGCGAAACACATGTGTATTAAGTCATCCCAAACTTGGTTTGGGATCTACTCCGTATGTAAGGTATATTCGTATCCTTCAATGATCGGGTTGGAAAGTATCTTCCTGCATGCCTCATCCACCCTGGTTCCCGCTGCAGCTTCCGAGCCGGCTTCAATCTCAAGGGTAATGTGCTTGCCTATCCTTACGTTGGAAACTTTGTTGAATCCAAGGTTCTTCATACTGTTGGTGACTGCTTTCCCCTGGGGGTCGAGCAAAGCCTTCAGAGGCATGATGTTGATTTTTGCGATGTATTTCATTTTATTATGTTTCGGGTCAGTGATACGATGATTGACAGCAACAGGTAAAGCAGGATGATCACCGGCAGTGCAATTTCCTGCAATATTATCAATAAAATACAAGAAACGGCAAGAAAAAAATACCGGATCTCATTCCCTTTCCACCTGAAATCAGGGAATTTCAGGGAGAACATCGGGATCCTGATAATCATCAACAGGCTGATGATCACAATGTTTGCAAGTAATACAAGGGGTTGCAGGATAAAGTTACCGTACAGGGTCCCCATATTGTTCACAAGGAAAATGCATCCCCCGGCAAAATAGATCGCAGCTGCCGGAGTAGGCATTCCGTAGAACCTTGCAGATTCGTTCCGGACATTAAATTCAGCCAGGCGCATGGCTGCAAATAAAACAAGCATGATGGGGGAGAAAAGCAGGAGGCGCTCCGGGAGGGAGGTATCCTGGATTCCTCCATAAAAGATATCACCACGGATGCTGAATTCCATCAGTTTATACACGATTGCAGTGGGAGCCATACCGAAACTCACGAGATCGGCAAAGGAGTCAAGTTGCTTACCAATCAGGGTGACCGCATTCAGGGCCCGTGCCAGGAAACCGTCAAGAAAATCCAGCAGGGCTGCGAGGAGGATAAGCCAGGATGCGAACAACACCTGGTTTTCCAGGGCCATTAAAACAGCCAGGACGCCGACCGCAAGATTGCAGAGTGTGATGATGTTCGGAATATGACGGGAGAACATAACAATAAAAGTAGGTATTTATCAGTTAAGAAAATTAATGATTCGCATTATTCTGATCCTTATACCGGGACTCCTGGTATTCAGCGGTCTCTTTGCCGAAGTGCCCAAATACAGCAATGAGTTCCTGTCTGTCGGAGTGGGTGCAAGGGCTTTCGGGATGTCTCACGCGGTAGTGGCTACCTCTGTAGATGTTACTGCGGGGTACTGGAATCCGGCCGGATTAACCGGCCTGCAGAGAGATGCCGACATCGGCCTGATGCATGCCGAGTATTTTGCCGGGATCGCAAAATATGATTACGCGGGATTTGCCATTCGCATCGACGAGCAAAGTGCAGGTGCCTTCAGCCTCATCCGCTTCGGGGTCGATGATATTCCGAATACACTTGAGCTGATTGATAATGACGGCAATATCCGCTACGACAGGATAAGTACATTCTCCGCAGCCGATTACGGATTCCTGTTCTCCTACGCCAGGGCTTCGAAAATTACCGGACTCTCATATGGAGGCAACGTCAAGCTTATCTACCGGAAAACAGGAGATTTTGCAAGTGCCTGGGGATTCGGATTTGATGCCGCCGCCAGGTATACATTAAACCGCTGGGCCTTCGGTGCAAACATAAGAGATGTCACTTCCACCTTCAATATCTGGAACTTCAATACGGCAGACCTGGAGGAAGTGTTCATCAATACCGGAAATGAAATTCCTCAGAACTCACTCGAACTGACCATGCCCAGAATGATCCTGGGAGCAGCCAGGTCCTTCCGCCTGCATGATAAATTCAACCTGCTTGCAGAACTGGATGCTGACATTACCCTCGATGGAAAAAGGAATGTACTCGTACGCACCGCTGTCTTTAGTATCGATCCTCACCTGGGACTGGAGGTTGATTACATGCGTCTTGTCTTTCTGCGCCTGGGAATGGGGAATATGCAGTTGGTTCCGGATTTTAACCGGAAGAATGCCTTCGATTTTCAGCCCAGCCTTGGCATCGGTATCCACTGGAAGAATTTTACGGTAGATTATGCCCTGACCGATATCTCAGACCAATCCATTGCACTTTATTCAAATATATTTTCCCTGAAGTATAGTTTCTACCTGCCTTCTTCACGAAAAGTTAATTAGGATTACCTGCTTGTTAACACGGCAGCTAACAGTATTTGTTTATTTTTACCTGCACTTTTATACCCTGAACACAGAAACGTATGAGCCCAGGCATCGAGAAATTCTCTGAGTACCTGCATAATGCTAACAAGGACTTTGCCGATGAGGTCCCTTCGGGCAGGAATACCCGCAGGTTTGTTGGCCGGATCATTGATCTTTTATTTCCCTTCCGGTCGAAAAATCAATGGAGTAAAGAGGAGTTGCAGGACTGGCTGAAAGAACTGGAGGCTGAACTTGAATCCCTGATGCAACCACTTCGTAAAAAACTCACGAAGGAACCCGGGGAGATCTGCAGAGAGTTCATGAAACGGCTTCCGGGAGTCTATGAACGTATGCTGAAAGATGCTGATGCGTTTTTAAAATTTGATCCCGCTGCCGAATCCATTGAGGAGATAATCCTCTGCTACCCGGGATTTTTCAGCATTGCGGTATACCGCCTGGCACATGAATTGCAGGATCTGGATGTGCCGGTCCTGCCACGGGTGATGACAGAATGTGCCCATAGCAAAACTGGTGTGGACATCCATCCCGGCGCAAAAATCGGCGAATCTTTTTTTATTGATCACGGAACAGGAACCGTTATCGGTGAAACGGCCGTTATCGGAAACGATGTTAAAATATACCAGGGGGTCACACTTGGTGCCCTTTTTGTGAAAAAAAGCATGGCCCGGCAGAAACGGCATCCAACCATTGAGGATAACGTCATCATTTATGCCAGGAGTACCATTCTGGGAGGAGATACCACCGTCGGGCACGATTCAGTGATCGGGGGAAATGTCTGGCTGACCGAAAGCGTCCTTCCGTTTTCGGTGGTTTACCAGGAGCAGCATGTGGTTGTCAGGGATAAGGATGACCATAAATTAAAAACACCTTGAAATGAAGGCAAAGAACATACTGGAAACCATAGG
>JAUVKJ010000213.1 GCA_030592145.1 Bacteroides sp. | reverse complement strand
CATAAGATGCTTGACAAAGGATTTTATATTCTTACTCCACATATCGGAATCTTTAATTATTCATATCTGAGTGAATCAACCGGGTTCCTGGCGGCAGCTCTCCAGCTTTGCCAGCTAACGGTTATTAGTGTAATGATCATAGCCAGGAGTCCGGCAACCAGAAAAACTACCGGGTTGATACTGGTTCTGTATGCAAATTCCTGCAGCCAAGCTCTGACAGCGTACCATGCAATGGGACAGGATAGCAGGAAGGCGATCCCCACCCATTTCAAAAATATGCGGTTCATCATAAGCAGTATCTCTCCGCTTCCTGCCCCGTTTACCTTGCGGATTCCTATCTCTTTATGACGCTGTTCAGCCAGGAAGGAAACCAATCCGAACAAACCCAGCATTGAGAGCAGGATGGCGATCATGGTAAAGCTCCCTATGATCCTTGAAAAACGCTTTTCTTCTTCATAGTTCTCATAATACCGTTCCCTGACATTAAAATGGTTAAATGGCAGTTCTTCAAACATTTCCTGCCAATGTGCTTCGAAGAATGCAATGGTTTCTTTCCCCTGTTCCGGTGAGATCCGGAATGTAAGGAAGCCCGGAAAATTATTATGATCCCCGAAACGATACACCATTGGTTTCATCGGTTCCCTGAGAGTGGTAGTATGGATATCCTTCATCACACCAACAACAGGGAATGCTTGTCCCTCATGATGATATTTCATGAATTTCCCATCGATACTTTCCCAGCCTAACATTTCAAAGGCTGTTTCATTTATAATAAAGGCTGTCTGATCGGTGCTGTATTCCGGGGAAAAATACCTCCCTTCAACCATTTCCATACCATACACTTCATGAAAATATTCGTCGACGGCTGTTGAAACAACAAGACATTCATCTATTACAGCATCGGTTGGGACAAGGACAAAACTGTTCTGATAATAGTACCCGGGTATGTTCTCAGTCACCGTACCGCGGCTGAAACCATACTGAGCCATGTATTGTTCCACTTCTTCTTTGAACAATCCGACCTGTGAATATGCTTTACCGTCGCTGTCATCAATCCCGTTTACATGAATGGCCAGGAGGTTTTCATTATCGAATCCCAGATCCGCATTTTTCATGTAGGAAACCTGTTTGAAAATGAAAAGCTGGACAATGATCAGCGTAATTGTCAACGTAAACTGGAAGATGATCATACCATCCCGGTAGGATCTGGTCCGGGTTCCGGTACTGCCTTTGGTCCGGACCAATTGTACAGGTTCAACGCGGACAAAAGACCTACCCGGCAGATAGCCTGTAATCAACCCTGTCACCAATACCGTGGCAGCAAGTATTATCCAGACAACGGGATCGGAAAACTGTCCCCCTACCGGCCGCTGGGTTAATGATTCGATCAGGGGCATTGCCAGTATGCAAATGGTAAGCGCAATTGCGAGTCCCCCGATAACCACCAGGAAAGCTATCCATACATGCAGCCTGATGATCTGTCCCGAGCGGGCTCCCATGATCTGCCTTATGCCCGAATCGATATTGCGCCGGACAGATTGAGCCGTTGACAGGTTTATGTAGTTTATACAGGCTATCAGCAGGGTTATGAAAGTAATACTGGCAAGAATAAAAAGATAAGAACGAGGTATCGGAGGCGAGTCATAATCAAGCACAGATGTGTCAAAATGAGATCCCTTAAAAGGCCTGGTCATAAAGGTACTGCGCCCCTTCAGAAAATCAGGGTAATGCCTTGCAGGTATCTCCTGAAGATGGGTTTCAAATGCATCGGTCATGGACGTGGACTGCAGGATCACATAGGTTTGCATCCCCCCGTTCCACCATGCCGTTTTGTAATCTGAACGGATAAACGCCCTGGCCTTTTCGGAGAGCAGAAGATCGAATTTCACGGATGAATTATCATGGACATCCATGAATATCCCGGAAACTGTCAGGGGATGATCCCTAAGGCTAACCACTTGTCCCAACGGCTCCTCATCCCCAAAAACAGTACGGGCAAACCGTTCGGATACAAGAATCTGGTCCGGGGCTTCGAGTATATCATCCCGGTTGACGGCAAGCAATTCATATCCGAAAATTGTAAGGAAATCTTTATCGACAGAGGCGCCCGTGAATCCCGAATATTCCCTGTCGTTCCAGGAAATTGCTGCATTGGGGGAAATCATTTTCGAAATGCCCGTTGCGTGTTCTACCTCCGGGAATTCTTCCAGGAGAACCGATGGAAGGGGAAGGGGACATGAAGTACTTAATTCATCACTTTTAAGATCATGTTGGATAACCTGCAAGATCTCATCACGGTTCGGATGAAAACTATCGTAAGACAATTCATAATTAATAAGCATCACCATCATAACCACCAGGGATAGTCCCAGGGACAGGCTGAGCATATTCAGTATAGTAAAACGCATGGACCCGCGCAGGGCATGAAAAGCCGATTTACAATAATATATGATCATCTGAGTTCCATTTGGATTTGAATAAGATCCATTGCCTTCGGTTTTCTATAATGCCTTATCCGGAATAATCCTGCCGTCAAAAAGATTTACGATCCGGTGCGCGTAGGATGCATCCCTTTCGGAATGGGTCACCATCAGGATGGTGGTTCCTTCCCGGTTCAGTTCAGTAAGCAATTCCATCACCTTGGCGCCATTCCTGGAATCCAGGTTCCCGGTAGGCTCGTCTGCCAGGATCAGTTTCGGATTTGAAACGACCGCACGGCAAATGGCCACCCGCTGCTGTTGCCCTCCGGATAACTGCTGTGGATAATGACGGCCCCGGTGTCCTATTTTCATACGATCAAGTACTTCCTCCACCATTTTTCTGCGTTGCCGCCACCTTGTCTTTATGAATATCAGTGGCATTTCAACATTATCAAAAACGTTAAGTTCATCGATCAGGTTGAAATTCTGAAAAATGAACCCGATCTTTCCTCTCCTTCTTTCCACACGGTCCTTTTCCCTGAATCCCGACACCTCTTCTCCATTAAAATTATAGTGACCTGAGGTAGGATTATCAATCAGTCCCAAAACATTCAACAGGGTGGATTTCCCGCAGCCGGAAGGACCCATAATGGCAATGAACTCACCCGGTTTGACCACCAGGTTAATTTTATCCAGGGCTGTTGTTTCAATATCTCCAGCTTGAAATACCTTGCTCAGATTTTCTGTTCTCAGAAATACATCTGTTGATTTTTGCATGCTTTTTACCTGTTTAAGAGCCATATTCCAATCTCTGTGCCATAATTTGTATAACTCTGCATATCTATTGATTACATCTTGCTCGCAATAATTAACTGTCAAAATATTTGACAGTTCCTGTTGAATAAATTGACAAAATCGTAATTTTCAAAAAAATCCTGTTCCAGATACCACTCATGAAAGACGGATCCATTCTGATCGTGGATGACAACAAAAAGATCCTTGATGCCTTAAGGATGCTTTTTAAATATCATTACGCCCATGTTACGACGATCGGCAATCCGGAAAAGATCCCGGCTTTGCTTGAAAGGGAAGAATTTGATGTGATATTACTGGATATGAATTTCAGGGCAGGGGTCAGTTCCGGGAACGAGGGCTTATACTGGCTGGGAGAAATCATTAAGCTCAAGTCCGCGGCCAGTGTGGTTATGATTACGGCCTACGGGGATATCAACCTGGCTGTACGGGCGGTGAAAAGCGGGGCCTATGATTTCATCCTGAAACCCTGGGAAAACGACAAATTCCTGGCTACCATTAACGCAGCATGTAAATTCAGTCGCTCAAAAAGGGAAATCTCGGCATTAAAGGGCAAGGAAAAGGAACTGATTGCCGAAATCAATAACCCGGGCAGAAGCCTGGCAGGTTCTTCCAGGGCCATAAAACAGGTGCTGGAGATGGCTGCCAAAGTGGCTGCTACCGATGCCAATGTCCTGATCACCGGTGAAAACGGAACGGGGAAGGAACTTCTTGCCAGGGATATCCACCGGATGTCTGACAGGAAGAATCAGGTCATGGTCACTGTCGATGTCGGGGCCATTGC
>JAUVKJ010000317.1 GCA_030592145.1 Bacteroides sp. | reverse complement strand
TATGTGATCCAGACCATCATTAACGTGATCATTCCGTCCGGTTCCGCCAAAGCGGCCCTGACCATGCCTATAATGGCTCCTTTCTCCGACCTGATAAATATCTCCAGGCAGGCTACCGTTATGGCTTTCCAGTTCGGGGATGGCTTTACCAATATGATCACTCCCACCTCTGGGGTGCTGATCGGGGTCCTCGGAGTCGCCCGGATCCCTTATGAAAAATGGGTAAAATGGATTACCCCGATCATGATCGTACTGATGGTCCTCGGTTTCCTGCTGCTGATCCCGACAGTAACTATGGACCTGAACGGATTTTAGGGTACTGTCCCTGCCCCCGGGTGAACCTAAAAAATCCCCCTCCGGTTTGCCGGAGAGGGATCCGTAATTATTTTGCAGTAAGGTTATCTGAAAGATATTCCGAAACCGGCAGTGGCTACGGAGTAATTCGCGTACGTATAATCGAAATGCAGGGTGATCACTGAAAATTTGAAACGCATACCGACATTGAAGCGCGGTTTGGTGGTGCTGCCGTCGTTATTTTTTATTTCAACATCAATGGGATCCTTTTTTGCGGAGGCGTCGGTCACCTCGGTAAATGGATTCAACGGATCAACCACATTTAAAACGGGAATAGGAAAATATCCATTCAGCTTCAGGTTGGTCTGGGTCACGGAGATCCCGACACCGCCATAAAAAGCGACAACCGGGAGGTTGGCACCCACCAGAAAGTTCGCCGTATGTCCCTGGGTAAGCATATCAAAGTTCTGGTCATCCCATGTGATACTGGTAGTATTGTCTACTGCATTAATAGTTGACGGGGAAATGCTGTTCAAACCGGCATTCACATTAAGATTCGTATAACCGTACATCAGTGTAAAGTGAAGCACGGGTACCCTCTTAACAAAAGGGATCCATTGCCCGATATCATGTTTCACCCCAAGTCCCCAAAGACCGCTCTCCACACCCTGGAACTTAACTCTGGGCATGTACCTTCCTATTATTTCAAATCCCTTTGGCAGGCCCACACCCGCGTTGATCATCGGCGATGGCAGAATACCAACCCCGGTTCCCCCGGGATGATCGTATTCAAGATAGGTTACCGGTGTACCCAGGACATCTTGCTGGTAGGTCAGGGTAGGGCCGATTCCTTTTTCACCGGAAACAGTTGGTGCCATCGATTCACTATAGAGAGCCTGCAAGGTTAAATTACTCATGTCATATATTTTGGAATCATCGGGAGCAAACGCTGCGCTCACGGTAAATGTAATATCGAATCCCAGCGTTCCATGTACCTTGGCGGTATTGTACCAGCCACCGTTCAAATTAGCACCAAATGAGTTGGCCAGGGGGCGCATGTATTCGGTAAGGATCTGTTCGGCATCTTCCACTCCGCCGGTAAGTATCAGACCGATATCTCCCAACTGTCCGAATCCTGTGCTCAGGGTCAAAAATGACAAACCAGCACCCAGTATAAATGCTTTAAAAGAATTTTTCATTGTTTTATAGTTTTAAGTTGATGATTATTCTGGTTTACTAAGATAAGACAATCTCATAATATCTTAGACGGAGTTTATCCACAAAGCGTTGCATCCGGGGATATGGATCCTGCAACTTTGTGATTCCTCCAGGTTTCCGTATTTTTAAAAATTCATTTAGAAGTGAAATTCATGGACATCCCGAACCAACCCCTGGCAGACCGCATGAGGCCGGCAACCCTTGATGATTACCTGGGACAGGAACATCTGGTCGGGAAGGGGGCGGTGATACGCCGCATGATCGAATCCGGGTCTCTTTCATCTTTTATACTCTGGGGACCTCCGGGCGTTGGTAAAACCACACTGGCAAGGATACTGGCCAACCAGCTCGAAAGGCCGTTTTATCAATTGAGTGCTGTTCAGTCCGGCGTTAAAGACGTCAGGGAGATGATTGAAAAGGCGCGAAAACAGCAGTTCTTCAACAAGCCGAATCCCATCCTGTTCATCGATGAGATCCACCGTTTCAGCAAATCCCAGCAGGATTCCCTACTGGGGGCTGTGGAACAGGGAATCGTGGTACTGATCGGGGCAACCACCGAAAACCCTTCCTTCGAGGTGATCTCCCCCCTCCTTTCCGGCTGCCAGGTATATACACTCAACCCCTTAACAAAAAAGGACCTTCTCCGGCTGATCGATATAGCCCTGGAGAAGGATATCCTGCTGAAGAAATTAAAAGTGGATATCAAAGAGGACGAAGCACTGCTGAGGCTTTCCGGAGGTGATGCCCGGAAGGTTCTGAACATACTTGAATTGATAGTAAATGCTGAAATCTCGGGATCTGATGAAAAAAAGGCAGTCCCCGGAATCACCGTCACCAATAAATCCGTGAAGCAGAAGATCCAGGAAAACATTGCACTCTACGATAAAAACGGGGAGCAGCATTACGATATCATCTCGGCCTTTATTAAAAGCATCCGGGGCAGCGATCCAAATGCAGCGGTATACTGGCTTGCCCGGATGATCGAGGGAGGAGAAAAGCCGGAGTTCATTGCAAGAAGACTGGTGATCCTGGCAGCGGAAGACGTTGGACTGGCCAATCCCAATGCCCTGCTGCTGGCCACCAATTGCTTCCAGGCCGTCCATATGGTTGGCTGGCCTGAGTCAAGGATCATCCTTTCCGAAGCAGCCGTTTACCTGGCCACATCCCCGAAAAGCAATGCTTCCTATATGGCAATTAACGAGGCGCAGGAACTGGTGCGAAAAACCGGAGATCTGAGCGTTCCCCTTCATATCCGGAATGCTCCTACCCGCCTGATGAAGGACCTTGGCTACGGGAAAGATTACAAGTATGCCCATAGCTATGAAGGAAATTTCGTGGAAGACAATTTCCTGCCGGAAGACCTGGCCGGGAAAAAACTCTACGATCCCGGTGACAATGCACG
>JAUVKJ010000320.1 GCA_030592145.1 Bacteroides sp. | reverse complement strand
GATGCCGGACCCCTTTTTCCGTGTGGTATAGAAGGGGATAAAGATCTTGTCCGCATCTTCGGGGTCAATTCCTTTTCCGTTATCCCTTACCCGGAGGCTGGTTCTTCCATTGCTTGAATCAGCCCCCAGCCGAATGATCCTCTCCTTGCGTTTTGCGACGGCTTCCATTGAATTATTAAGCAGGTTGATCAACACTTGCTGGATCATCTGTGAATCTGCCCAGATGCTCAGGTCGCCGGCAGGTTTCTCAATCCGGAAATCTATGCCGGCCTGCTCCATATCCCTGGCAAACAGGTTTTCCATATGCCCCAGCAGGGAATGAACGGAGAGAGCTTCGAAGGCCGGTTTCGGCAACCTGGTCAGGTTCTTGTAATCGGAAACAAATTTCAGGAGTCCCCTGCTGCGATCCTCAATGGTCTCCAGGCTTGAATACATGTCTTCAAGGTCCTCGCTCTCTATTTCATCAAGTGCACGCCGCCTGCCTTTCTCATCGATCAGCATTTCATTGATGGCTGCGCTCAGGGAGGAGACCGGGGTGACCGAATTCATGATCTCGTGGGTCAGTACCCGGATCAGCTTCTGCCAGGAATCCAGTTCCTGTTCTTCCAGTTCCTGCCTGATGTCCTGCAGGGAGATCAGTTTATAGTTTTTGTCCAGGATCCGGAGCCCGGTTGCCCTTACGGCCAGTCTCAGGAGTTCATCATCTGTATTGATCCGGATCAGTTCCCTCTGACCGGCCTCCAGGCTAACCATTCCCCGGTACAGTTCCGGATGCTCTGCTTTCAGGGGTTCCAGGTTTTTAACACCAGACCTTTTAAACAGCCTGGAAGCTGCCCGGTTGAAGAGAATGACATCCCCGGCCTCGTTGAAACAGACCAGGGCTACCTGTATATGTTCAATGACCATCTGCAGGTACTGGTACTGCACGGCCTGGTCCATTTTTGCCTCACGGTACAGGGCAAGGATCTCATTAAAACTTGATTCAAGTTCACGGAAAGACCTCTCGGTATATTTCCTCCTGTACGTGCTGGTAAAGTCTTGGTATTTCAATGATTGGAGAAGGTTTACAAACTCCCGGTTCGAGCGGTCGATAAAGCGGTATAGATCGATTAGCAGCAGGATCACGATGAAGGCTGACACGGCAGTGCCCACATACCATTTTTCCTGGTTCATGGCAAAGAACATCAGCGCCATGAACAGGGCGATCAGGAAGACCCTGGCCAGGATCCGGATCCGGTGGCTACGAAATACCATATTTGGTGATTTTACGGTACAGGGTGGTACGTGCCATACCTAGTTCTTCTGACGTCTTGCTGATATTATAACGGTATTTTTCCAGGGCCTGACGGATCGTTTCCTTCTCCACCTCTTCCATCCTGAATCCCGTCGAAAGTGAAGTACTGCCCGCATGTTGCCTGATCAGGAGATCAGACGGTTTAAGGATCTCTGAATCACTCAGGATGATGGCTCTCTCTATCACGTGCTGGAGTTCCCGGATATTACCCGGCCATGGATAATCCCCCAGCTTCTGGTAGGCTTCATTCTTAAGACGGATACCCTCCTTGTTATATTTCCGGGCAAAAAGCTCTGTGAAGTGGTCGGCCAGCAGTGGGATATCGGCCTGTCTTTCCCGCAGGGAAGGAATTTTTATCTCAACGGTATTTATCCGGTAGAGCAGATCTTCCCTGAAGGATTTTTCCTGTACCATTTTGTAAAGCGGCATGTTGGTGGCAGAAACAAGGCGGATATCGATGGGAGTTTCCCGGCTCGATCCGACCCGGTTGATCACCCGGTTCTGGATGGCTGACAATAATTTAGCCTGAAGCGGAAAGGAGAGGTTGCCGATCTCATCAAGGAAAAGGGTTCCGCCGCTGGCTACTTCAAACCGGCCGTTGCGGTCTTCACGTGCATCTGTAAAAGCACCCCTGACATGCCCGAACAGCTCGCTTTCAAAAAGGGTTTCCGGGATGGCCCCGAGATCTACGGAAACAAAGATTTCTTCAGAACGCGTGGATGCCCGGTGCAGGGCCCTGGCGATCAGCTCCTTACCTGTACCGTTCTCGCCAAGGATCAGAACGTTGGCATCGGTCTGTGCCACCTTGTTCACGGTATCAAGAACCTGTTTCATCCTGTCTGAACTCCCGATGATCTCGGAAAATTCCTGGTCCATGTCGCGGCGAAGCAAGTCCTGCTTTTTACGCAGCTCATGGATCTTTTTCTCAGATTGGTGAAGGCGGTAGACATTCACGATCGTTGCAAGGAGCTTCTGATTGTCCCAGGGCTTCACGACAAAATCAGATGCCCCTTCCTGCATCGCTTTGACCGCCAGGTCTATATCCCCGTACGCCGTCATCATGACAACATGGGCTGAGGGTTCTGCTTTCAGGATCTCGCGTAGCCATTTCATGCCTTCCCTGCCGCTGGTGGCACCGGCGCTGAAATTCATGTCAAGCAGGATCACATCGAAAGAATTTTCCATGAGCCTGGGAATGATCCTCCCGGGATCGGTTTCAGTCTGGATGTTACCGAACTGTTTTTTTAGCACAATCCGGGCCGTTAACAGGATGTCGCGGTCATCATCGATGATTAATATTTTCCCGGGTTTCAGGTTCATGTTACTACATTTTCCGCCTGGCAAAGCGGGGATATGAAGTTATTAATTGTTTCAGTTTGAAACAAAAAAATGTTTCAATTTGCAACAGATTAATGCTTTCCGGGGACTCTGATCCAAGACTAAAAATCAGATAATCAATACGATAGTCCATGTGGTATATTTATTGTAAATTCCATATTATGATACAAACCAAAGAACTTGTTAAGATCTTTCGCACCGATGAGGTTGAAACCACAGCATTGAACAAGATCAGCATGGAGGTGAACTCCGGCGAAT
>JAUVKJ010000209.1 GCA_030592145.1 Bacteroides sp. | reverse complement strand
AATAATAATGGCTGATGAAAAAAAGGAAACACCTTTAAAAAAAGTTATGATCATCGTGGCAAAGGGATCAATCGAGGATATCTATGCCGGATTGGTGATGGCCAACGGTGCCGTCATGGAAGGAATTGAGTGCAAAATGTTCTTTACTTTCTTCGGGCTTGATGCCGTGATCAAGAAAAGGCAGAATAAGTCCAAAACCGCCACGGTTGGGAACCCTGCGATGAGGATGCCCGGCGGACTCCCCTTCCCGACTTTACTTGGAATGCTTCCGGGTGTTGAAGCCGGAGTATCTGCCATGATGAAAAGCCAGATGTTTGCCCTGGATGTTCCACCCGTTGACGAATTTATTGAAATGATTGTTGCCGGCGGCGGTGAACTGTATGCCTGCAAACTGGCCTTCGACATGTTCAAACTGAAAAGAGAAGACCTCGACGAGAATGTTAAAGACGTGATCACCGTAGGTCAGCTTTACGAGATGTCAGGAGGCGAAGGAACCCAGATCATCTTTACCTGAAACCTGATGTCATCCTGAACTTGTTTCAGGATCTGCTCCGGTTGAGATCCTGAAACAAGTTCAGGATGACAATTATTCCACCTCCTCATAGTCGATGTAATCATTGTCGCCCGGGTTCACATCCTTTGAGCGTTTGCCGTAATCGGTGATGGTCACATCGCCCTGCCGGGTTGATTTTCTGAATTTCTTTTCTTCAGGACCGGGAGGAACCTTGTCTTTCTTCGGACTGCCGAAAAGCACGGGTGTAATATAGCGGTTTATGAACCGTACTATGTACCAGGCAATAACAAGGATAAGTATGATTCTCAGTGCCGCACCCATAATGTCACAAAACTAATAGAAATTTAGTCATTCTGAACTTGGCCTGTCCCGAACTTGGTCCGGGGAACTTGTTTCGGGGTTTCAGAATCCTATACGGTAAAAATCCCGAAATAGAGTTAATCTATCAGCGGCCTGTCTTTCATGGCTTTGGGCATAGCCCTGCAGCCCCAGACAATATTCACTCCGAGCCGGAAATTAAGAGATGAGAACTCCTTTGGAAAAAAATAGGCGGAAGGCGCCTGGTCCGTAATAAAATAAACGTTCAGTGGTCCCAAACGCAGGGATAGGCCTAGTCCCAGGTTCATATAAGAATTCGCATAATACGAATAACTCAAACTTGCACTGAACATAGATATTGGCTGAACATTGGCGGAAACAGTATACTGGTTGTAAAACTTGTAGTTGTGGATCCGGGTCCGGAAAACGCCCCCGAACCTGACCCTTTCCGTAAGATTATAGGCCACCCCCAGGTACACTTTTCCGGTCATCCAGGTGGTGTAAGGATTCTCTGAAACCTTTACTTTCATATCACTCTGGAGGGAATCCAACAGTCCTTCGCCGGGTGAATAATCCTCTTCCAGCTTGAATTCAATTCCCTCAAATGTATAATCCAGGTCCTGGTGAAAATTATACACATAATTCTTCCAGCGAATGAATCCCAGGTCCACAACACTTGCAGAAACCGATAGTTTCTCAATGGGAATGTAATTGAAACCGAAATCAATCGCAAATCCCGGGTGTTTGATCCCCCCGATTGTGCTTAGCCCTGAAGGTGTCAGCAATTCCGGTATGCCTGCCGGAAAACCGAATAGAAGGTCGAAATCCGTATTCGCCAGGCTGTCGAGATCCAGATAGCCCTCATCGTCAACGGGAAGATCATCCAGATAAGGGATCGATGCATCTACTTTAACGTCCGATTTGATATCCCATTCTTCGATCGAGGTTTTCAGGTTTATGTCGGAATTGCGTGTGGTGGAATTTGCACCTCCGAGCAGCAGCTTTGCCCTGATCCCGAACTGCATCTCATCGTCAAAGTTATAAGAGGCCCCGATGGCGAGCTCATGAAAATAAGTCATATTTTCAGCTAGGTCACTGAAATTGAAATTGGCCGAGTTTTTGTTCCCGTACACCATGAACTCAGCAAAATCTTTGGAGAAGGACATCCCCTGTACGATGCGCTCCGTGAAATCCAGAGTGAAATACAATTCTTCCTTCCTCCATCCCACCGATATTAAACTGGATGCCAGTTCTGCCCGGATCAGGTTTACCGGCTCCAGGGCATCCAAAAACTTCTGTTTATTCCCCTGTGGGTGCATGAATGTAATATACTTCTTGTCGGTACTGTTCCATTCAAAAATATCACCATAGCTCAGCCCGTTTGATTCTACTTCAAAACGCAGTGCGGACACGACCGGCAGTCCGAAGTACCCGTCACAATCAGGTTGGAAGGCCGGGTTCAGGTGGTTGGACTGCGGAACACCGAACATATGGTAATAGGTATTGCCAAACTGGGCGGATGCCTGCGACCATGTCAGGATTGCTGCCAGACAAGCAGCCAGGGTATATCGCAACAGGATTTTCTTAGGCATAGTGGACTATTTTGTTTTTTATTCTTCCTCTGGTTCAATGGTAACATTCACTTCGAGACGCGTCCCAAGCTTAAAGTCCAGTGAATAATCCGAATAGAACTTTACATCTCTTGTACCGCCGTCCGTGGTTTCTATATAGGCTTTCATCAACAACTTGTTGGCATCCAGTATGTTTTCAATCTGGCTTGTGGTAAGTACTACCTCGGTGATTTTCTGTGTGGCCTGGATCACACGGCCATCGGCATTAAGCACCCCGGATTTGAAAATATCTTTGTCCTCCCCAAAGAGAGAATCAAGCCTGAGCCAGTTCTGCGTTGTATCGATAAAATATACCTGGATGCCCAGGTCAATGGGCATTGAATTATCGGTTTCCATCCGCATCATCATATATTCGACATTTTCCGGACCGAAATCTGAATCCTCATCCGAAGCAAGATCAAAGTCAAAGGTGTCGGTAAGCACAACATCCTGCATCCTCAGATCAAGCGGTATGAGTCCCTCGATATTAATCGCCAGCTTGCTGGTATCCAGGACGAAATTATCCTGAGGCCCGTCCGGGTTCGCCATGGCCCTGACCGAATACTGGAATCCTGTCAGGTCGGATGTAGCCGCCAGGTGTATGTTGCTGTTTGTATTATCAATATTCGTTTCGCTCTTTACCGACTCTCCAACCTGGGAGATTGAAGGTGCCTCGATCCGGATCGGGTTGGCGCTTGGATCGATGGTAATGGCCGTGCCGCTGCCGTCCTTAAAGTGTGCCTCAAGGTCGCGTAATTCAACGTCAAACGGAACCCCCAGGGAATTGTCCATGGTAATATTAAGCTGGGGATTGGCCAGTTTTATTATGCCTTCAAAGTTCCCTTCCAGCAGGTCAAAATCAAGCTCCGCCCGGTCAATGATCAGGCTGTCAAAAGCCCCGACATATCCGTAAGCTCCTGAAAACTCAAGGTTATGAAAGGAGTTGATGATCTGTACTTCTTCCGAGGCGAGTATATCATTCCCTGAATTGATCAGGTCGAAATTAAACTTCAGAGACAGGAAGGAGGAATCCGCGACGCTGTTGTCAAGCAGAATGGCTCCCCCGGCCATGGAAATGTTCACGGTTTGTTCAAAGTTCCCGGAAGGATCACTGATCCTTATGACTTCATTATACTTCTGTCCGCCAACAAATACATCGTCAGAGGAAATGGTAAGAATACCCTCGTGCTTGATGGTCGAACGGACATAGATCCTCATCTCCCCATCCTTAATATGTACGCTGTCGAGCCGCTCATCCCCGGTGCGCTCAAACTTGAAACCCTTATCCTGGTCGAACGAGATCGTATCACTGGGCAGGAGATCAAGCCACCACCCGGGAATGGTCGAATCCACCCGGAAGAATACCTGGATAAATTCCTGGTCGGGGAGCTCCAGCACGTCAGGCGCCGACAGCACGGTGTCTTTTGAATACGCTGCGAACAGGAATCCGGTACTGTCTTCAGATACATATCCCGTTGTGTCGAATTCATTCAGAAGATCCTTGAGGTTCAGGCTGCCATAGATGAGCGGTCCTTCATATCCCCCTTCCCATTGAATGGTTGTATCGTACTCTGATCTCAGCCAGTCGTCGTTGCAGGATACTGCGGCCAGAACAAGGGAGAGGATAAGCACATATTGAAGAAATCCTTTAAAAGACAT
>JAUVKJ010000141.1 GCA_030592145.1 Bacteroides sp. | reverse complement strand
ATTCTTCCGAAATGTCAATTCCGATTGATTTTCGGTTGTGTTTAAAGGCTACAAGAGATGTTGTTCCGCTACCAGAAAAGGGGTCTAATACAATTCCATCCTTTGGGCAAGTTGCTATAATTGGTATTTTACAAATGTCTTCTGGATATACAGCATAATGGTCTTTCCTTTTTTGGGTATCTTCTGGTATGATTTCCCAAACATCACTTGGCAATGTGCCGTCAGGATGGTAAAACAAAAAGTAAAATCCTTTTTGGTTTAACTCTTTTGCTCTACCTGATACTTTTTCTGAATCAGAATGTGTTGCTCTCTGCTGTCCACGTATAATCATTCTAAAATCAGAAATTTCACCAATTCTTATTCTTTCAAGAACTTTATTCAGAGCTGTAAAAGCATTTTGCTTTTCTTCATCACTTAATGATGTTGAAAGTTCTATTTGCCTTTTATATCGTACCCCGCTTACCCCGGTTGCAGATATAACAGAACCATTTTTAACAATGGACTTTCTTGCGTTCGAACGAATTTTCGATGCATTGTAGAAATATGATTTTGGGTCTTTTACAAAATGAAAAATATTCTCATGGATATTTCTAAGTTTGTCTTTACTGCTGTCTAGTCCGCCTTTATGCTTGTTCCAGATTACGCTGTTACGCAAAATCCAATTTTGTTCGTCCATAAGGTATATTGCAACACGCCATGGAACACCTTGTAATCTTTTCTTCCTGTATGTATCCCCAATATTTAACCAAAAGGAACCTGTCGGCTTTAACACTCTGTATAGTTCCCTAGTAATTTGAAGTAGATGTTGAATATACTCTGTATAAGTTTTCTCTAATCCAATGCCACCACCGCTGTACTGCCTGTGCCCCCAATATGGTGGACTTGTTATTATACAGTCAACGGAACTGTCAGGTAAAGTTGAAAGTACGTCAAAAGAGTCTCCAAGCAAAAGAAGCGGGTCTTTTAAGTTAATGTCTTGGATATAATCTTTTATGAATTGTTTATTATTCATTCAATAAATTTAATGTTTTCTTCTGTCTTTTTGCCATTACCGCCAACTTGTTTATCGACGAATTTAAGATAGGCATTATTTAAATATCTGATATTAAAAGCGATGGTTTTTTCATGAACCCGGACACTATTGTTGCCTGCCGGGTGAAAAACAAAAATATCCCGGGGCCACTCCCACCCGGAAGGAATCGATGGCCATTCCTTTGGGACTGTAACGGTATACCCATCCATCCTGCTGGTAGTCAACTGCATCGCCCACGTAGATGATCCCGTTATCCGGATCGACACCCAGGCTGTAAAACTGCCGGCCTTCTTCCCGGATCAATGGTTCGGAGAAACCCTTCATACCGGCTATCGATACTTTATGGACGCCTTCCCCGATGAAATACAGTGAATCTCCCGCATTGTTAATACACAGGTCCGTGGGAGATACCCTGATGTCATCCCATATTTTCATTGTTTCTGAACGCTGCGTTTCCAGGTTCAGCCTTGTAAGGGAGGCTTTTTCCTGGCCATAGGAACTGAATTGGAATCCACCGTCTGAAAGGACCCACAGGTACCCATCTTTATCCAGTACCATGCTGTTGGGCTGTTTTCCGACCTCGATGGAATCTACCATGCAATCCGTCGAGGTGTCAATGACCAGTACCTGCCTGCCGTATGACCAGCAGGCAACGTACAGTTTGCCGTTATGAAGGATCATCTGTTCGGTTGAAAGCCTGTCGCCCGAGCCCCTTACATCGATAGAATCAAGTATAGTGCCTTCAAGCGGATCCACCACCATGATCTTCCCCGAATAGAGGTCCGAGACATAGGCTTTGGCGGGACCCTGATCTCTTCCGGCAACTGCAATGTACCGTGGAGATGAAAGTCCCGTGACCTTTCCCCGGAATGTCATATCGTTCCGGCCGACCCTGTAGATCTTCCCGGAGTTATTGATCACGATAAAAGCATTGTCCTCCCAGATACTCATGGATTGCGCAACATCGCCCAGGGGAGCCTGGTTGGCCCGGTAGAAAACATGATTGTACACAGAATCCTTTACCGGGTCAAAGAATGAAACAGAGGCATTTGCGGAAAGGAATTGTCCCTCGTTTACTATAAAAACTCCCCTGCCGAAGTTAAATCCATCATGATTAATTTCCACCGCTTGTTTTTCACAGGAGGTGCCGGTAATGCAAATAATGCAGGCAGCAAACAGACCGGTTTTTATCGTTCTTCTCATATCTCCACTTTTAAGGTCAGTGCATAGTTCCGCATCGGCATGGGCCGGGAACGGACAGCCTGGTAGGAAATGTTGAACAGGTTGTATACGGTGAACCTGAGCCCTGCCCTGCTTTGCCCTATGTTCCAGGTCTTACCGAGATGGAGGTCCTGGAGTGTATAGGGATTCAGGACCTCTGTAAAATCATTATCGCCGCTGCTTGGCTGGGTATACCTGCGGCCGGTATAACTGAGTGACCAGTTCAGGAAATAACCATTTCGCGACAGGTTCATAAATGCATTGGAAGCATGCACGGGTATATAGATCAATTGTTTTCCCCTGGAGAGATCGGTCGAGCGCACAGTTCCCTCGTTCGTCGAGCGGGTATAGGCATAACTGGCCCTGAGTGTCAGCAACCATTTTCCCACAATCATTTCCGAGCCCAACTGGATATCCATTCCCCGCGAAAATACCTTTGCCAGGTTCTCGGCTTCCCAGTACCTGAAACGCGTGGGCTTCCAGAGTATCCAGTCTTCCACCCTGGCTGCGAAAGCATTTATCGTACCATGGAATACAAGACCTTCCGATTCTCTTGAGAAATCAAGCGAAAGATCCCCGTTAATACTGTTCTCCGGTCTCAATCCGGGATTTCCCCCGGGTATCCAGTAAAGGTCATTCAGGGAAGGAAGGTTGTAATTCCGGCTCAGGTTCCCTTTCAGATAGAGAGCCTTCCCAAGCGGGAGGTGGTAACTGAATCCGGTGGAAGGCATGGCCAGCAGCCATTTGCCGTCTGCCCATTCCTGTCTCACCAGGGCATAGATCACCCAGCGTTTGCCCGCCTGCCTGTATGCAGATGCCATGAGGCTAGCTTCATTGCGCAGGTGTTCATAGCCTTCATTCCGCACCAGGTCACGGATCCCTGCATCATGCCGGTTAAAATCGGCACGAAACTGAAACCTGGAACGGGATCCGCCCCGCACATCAGCCTGTACGGTGTTATAAAGGCTGCCCTCCATGCTTTTCGAGTCGAACTGTCTGTACCCCAGGTCATTATGGTTCAGGTAATAATGCATCCCGCTACCGGCGTACCCGCTACGAACTGAAATTACCCCGAATGCGGGATACATTTTCCATTCCAGGGAGGTCCTGAGGTTGCGGTCCTCCTGAAGTTCTTCCCTGGACGCTCCTTCCTGGCTCATAAGTGGCGGAAGTTCCCGCTCTGCCTCCTGGTACCAGAAACGGACAGACAACTCATGCCTCTTTCCGGGACGAAAATAGATCTCCTGTAGTATGCCTCCCCTTTCATACCCGGCCTGTTCCAGGCGTTCCTCCTGCATGGGAAGGATATCTGTATTCAGGTAGGGGTAATTATTATGGGAACGGTTCCAGTAAAGACGAGTATCCGATCGTATTTTATTATCACCCGCAGCAAGCCTGCCATAGGTACCCAGGGTACCGAAACTGGCAACTTCCTGGTTCAGGGAAAAGGAAAAGGAACCGTTCCAGTCCCCCGAATTTTCCAGCAATACCGCCCCGCCGAGCGCTCCGCTGCCTTTCTTCAGGGAACTCCCGCCATACAGGAGTGAGATATCATCTACGATCCATACGGGTATAAGAGAAAAATCCACCTGTCCAAGCATGGGTGAATTCAGCCGGATCCCGTTCCAGTAGACTTTTGTGTGGGAAGCATCTGTACCCCTGAAAGATGCGGTAGACAAGGCTCCCCTCCCTGCCGATTTGATATGGACGGCTGAATGGAATGCAAGCAGTTCAGACAGGCTCCGGCCTGCCATGAGATCCATGGATATTGTATCCATATCTGCAGAGATCACCGTTGCCCTGTGAATGGGTATGGAATGAATGATCTCAACCTCATCGATATGTATGGTGTCAGCCTGTGATGCTAAAGCTACATTTGAAAGTCCCGCGAGAACAGGCAGAAACAGGATATATCTTATCAGTTTTTCCGTCATCCTGATGGTTTACCTTGCTGTTTTCAGTATCCGTTTCACAATGCTTGTATGCTGAGCCTCGCACCGAAGGAGATAGATCCCCTGCGGAATATCCCCCAGAACAATCCTCTGCCGCTGTCCGTAAAACTTCCCATTCCTGAGTACCCTTCCGTATGCATCGTAAAGTGTCCATCGCCGAAAGGTTCCGCCCGGATCCTCAAGGTATAATTCCCCTGTGCATGGATTGGGATACACTTTCAGGGTACTTTCAGATGTCATCAGGGTACTTTCTTCTGCAATCACTGCGGTGATCTCCTGGGATTGATGGATTACCCCTACCCCGTCAAGGTCAAATCCGCCGGACTCAAAGGGAGTCGGAAAGGGATCGTTGATCAGCCTGCCGGAGGCATCTCTTGATCCAAGGCTGTCATCCAGGATGCCGACCACATCGATAATCCTGACCGCGGTGATCCGGTTCAGATCGATGCCGCTGCTATCTGAAATATCTTTCAGGTCAAATGCCGTACCCCAGCCGGCCTTATACTTTCCGGCCAGGTTATGGATATTTTCCGGATCCATAATATCGAATGGCCCTACCTGAACGTCTACAGGAGTGAGCGACTGGGAGGGGAAACGCACAAAGTTCCGGCCGTCAGAGGAAACCTCTGCGAATCCAAGTTCAAGGAAGGCTCCGTCAAAACTGTTTTCGAAGACTGCAAAATCAGCGCCGGGGCCATCTATAATGGGCCTTTCAAACCAGAGGGTGGCAATGCCTCCGTCTCCCAGGCTTACCACTTCGTTTCCAGCCTTCCCGGTAGCATGCACGGCTTCTCCATAAGTCACCTCTATGCTGTCGGGATGCGTGATCAGTCCCGGTCCCCTCTCCAGGTCACAGGAAACGGCCCAGGCCACAATCAGGGAACTGTCCGCATGGATGGCAGGGTTTACCGGCTGGCCTGCGGCAGGTAAAAGGATAAAACCTTTCATGAGCATGAGGGCCGTACAGGATGATATGGTTTCTGCAAATCGTCTCATGAAGCCTGTTGGCGAATGACGCGTTTCCCTTACTGTAAAGTACCAGCTATATTATCAATACAGGCATACTGTGGGGTATTGATCCCATAATCACCTATGTCAGACGAATTAAAACTGAATACCAGTTGCTTTACCACCCCGAGTACATCAAGCGTGATGTCTGTCCACACATTCGCGATAAAGTCCCCCGAAGGATCCTCCGCACTATAATCGGCCAGGACCAT
>JAUVKJ010000333.1 GCA_030592145.1 Bacteroides sp. | reverse complement strand
TCAAGTGACCCGGGTGTATTGAGGATCAGCAGGATCTCGTACCTTTCTTCTTTCATAAGCACCGCCTGGTTAATCTCATGGATATTCCTGAGGCACTTATATATAAAAAAGTCCTTTTTCACTGCTCGAGTCTTAAATATGGATACAGGAGCAAGTTACAAAACAGGCAGGGGTTCAGGAGATGCCGGAAGTGATTTAAATTACTGGGAAAAGGTGATTTAAATCACCGTGAAGCATTTCTGCCAGATAGTTAAAGACAATGGATGCAGGTTAAATCAGCGGCTTTTTAGCAAAAACTTTAATACTGTAGATCCCGGTACCTTCGGGTTTATTCAGTTCCCCGGTAACAGGTCTTTTGCAACAGGTATGCTGAGGCGCCCAGGTATACGAAAAAAGAGGCTGCCTTTTTGAGACAACCTCCTCTGAGTTATTTTCCTGAGCCTTATTACTTAATGGAAATATGGCGCGTAGGTTTTGCTTTGGCTTCTTCTTTCTTCGGAATACTCACAGATAATACCCCGTTTTTATGTGAAGCGATGATGTTATCTGCATCTACCAGTTCCGGCAGAGTGAAGGAGCGGCTGAAGTTGCTGTAAGAGAATTCCCTTCGGGTGTAATGTTCCCGGGTTTCTTCATTCTGGTCTTCCACGACGGAAGAGATTGTCAGACAATCATTGTCAAGATCGATCTTGAAATCCTTCTTTTCCAGGCCGGGAGCGGCAACCTCAATGGTGTACTCATTATCACCCTCAGCGATATTTACAGCCGGAAGGCTTTTAAAGCCATTTCTGTGGTAATGAGCAGGATAAAATTCCTTTCCAAAAAATTCATCAAAAATTCTTGGATACGTTCTGTTGATTTTAGCTAACATGGTTTTGTCCTCCATTTATTTATTAAACATTGTATTAAATCTTCTGATGCATCATAGTCAAAGCTCATGCCAGCAGGGAATAAATGACAAATATACCCGGCAGGGTGACATAATGGCATAATGTTGTTTAATAAAACGACAAAGTGGCAGTGATAGAATTTCAACCAACATGATACAACGCTGCTTGCGGCGGGGAGATTCATTTCTGGAAGGATTCTGCACCTGATCCCTGGCAACTATTCAGGGACCGTTATCAAACCTTCATTGCGGAGGTGATCACCCGGTTAAATAAAATAAAAATCATAAAGACCAGTCCGAATTGTGCAAGGCAGGTCATCATGCTGAACGGGTTAAACGGATTGTACCAGGCATCCGGCGCAAACACGGTTACCGAAAGGAACATCCACCATACCAGCAGGATCAGTGCTGCAAGAGGGATGAACAGGCGGATGCTGAATGCCCATGATTTGCCCACTTTCCAGTCCCTGGGTATGGCATTGATGTCGGAGGAAACGACGGATATTTTATTCCGTATGATGGCAAAGGCGATGAAAGCGCCCGATATCATCAATCCGATACCCCAGACAAAATCCTGGTTGCTTAGCAGGTTGAGGTTCCTTGCCGAAGGAAGGCCGAGAAGATAAACGGTAAGGACAACAATGCCTATGGCATGTGATCTTTTTAGTCCCGTATCAATCAGTACCCGGGTTGATAGTTCAAACATGGAAATGATCGAAGAGAGTCCGGCAAAGCTAAGTCCCAGGAAAAACAGGATCGCCAGGGGTGTTCCCATGGCCATCCTGGCAAACAGCTGCGGCATCCATATAAAGGTTAGTCCCGTGGAAGCCGGGCCGCTGGTACGCATGATCTCAAGAGTTTCTTCTCCGCTCATGCCCATCTCGTTCTGAAGAACGGAGAATACCGTACCGAAGATCATAATAGCAGCCAGCAGGGAAATAGTGTTATTTCCAATGCCCGTAATAAAGGCATTCTTGACGACCTGGTGCCGGCTTTGCATATAGGCGGCATAGGTAAGGAAGAGTCCCCAGCCCGCACCTGTATCCCATGCATTTTGTGTAAGTGCTGCCAGCCAGGTACCGGGTTCTTTCAACTGGCTCCACTGGATTGTAAACAGGTATTTAATGCCTTCTCCCGATCCGGGAAGGGTAATGGCCCGGACAACCGAGATCAGGATAATGACAAGCAGGGCAGGGACGAGGATCTTGTTTACTTTTTCGATTGAGCTAATACCTTTCCAGATAGCAAGAGCACCCAGCACGACCGCAAGAGAATGAAACAGGAAGGGCCAGCGGCTCCCCTGGTAATTGTTCCAGATGGCCATGGCATCCGGGGTGGTTTCAGGCATGGAATGGGTCAGGGTATATACAAAATAATAGATACACCATCCGACCACTACGGTATAGAAGAAAGCAATGGCCGTTGATACAAATGCGACAAATGTTCCCATCCAGGCTAGTTTCTTGCCAACGGCCTTAATGAATATGCCAATGACACCGGACCTGAATTTTCTGCCCAGGGCGTATTCGGCGATGATCAGGGGAATGCTCCAGAGGAAAAGGAAAAGCAGCCAGGCCAGCAGAAAAGCGCCGGCACCTTCATCTCCTCCGGTTTGAGCGGCGATTCTCGGGAACCTCCAGATATTGCCTGTTCCCACAGCAATACCAAGTGCTGAAAGGAGGAGTCCAAGGCGCGATGAAAATCGCTGGTTTACGGACTTATCAAGTTGATTTGGCATAGGAAACCCGGGGGACAGGTTTTATTATATTTATTTACTTTTTTCAAGTACTTCCTTTACCAACTGATTTA
>JAUVKJ010000240.1 GCA_030592145.1 Bacteroides sp. | reverse complement strand
ACTTTCGGCGGCCCGGTTATTTTGAGGTTCAAATCTCTCTTCAACGATCATCCATTCGTGTACCTTAAAGATTGGATTCATCGGAATTGTTTATTTGTTTTCATCGACATCATGTACAAATAATATGAGAACCGAAGCAATAAGCATAGAAATTCCACCAGCTACCAGAGCGAATATTGCTTGTCCCCCGAAAAAATTCTTGACCATAAAGCCAAGGATACTGGCGGCCATGATCTGGGGGATGACGATGAAAAAATTAAAGATCCCCATATAGGTTCCCATTTTATTCCCCGGCAGGGAACCGGTAAGGATGGCATAGGGCATCGCCAGAATGCTCGCCCATGCCAGTCCCACTCCCAGCATGGGAATGACAAGCAGGTCCGGGTTCTTAACAAAAAATATAGATATCAGTCCCACACCACCAGCGATAAGCGCGATCATATGGGTCACCCTCCGGTTGGTATACCGGGCCAGTACCGGAAGTCCGAATGCCACCAGGGCGGCAAAGCCGTTATAGACTGCAAAAAGTATCCCCACCCAGTTGGCACCCTCGTTATACAATGCAGACGCCGTGTCACTGGTCCCGTAAACATGGCTGGTAACCCCCGCTGTCGTGTAGATCCACATGGCAAACAGGGCAAACCAGCTGAAAAATTGAACCACAGCAAGCTGTACCATGGTCCTGGGCATATTAAAAAGATCCGTCATCACCACCACCAGTCCGCTTTCCCCGGCACCGGCAGATTTGATAAGATGTGTCAGCAGTTGGATCAATCCAAATGCGGCAAGTCCGAACGACAGGACATAAAGTTCCCCTTCCACTTCCCGGTAGTAAAACAGAGCGCTCAAAAGCAATCCGGTCAGGAGCCAGAGAATCCCGGAGCGAAGGAACCTGGGGGTACGCTGGATAAGCTCGCCGGTACCGGTATCACCCGAAGTTTTTCGTGCAGCTTCCGCTTCTTCAAATGCTTTCATTTCTTCCGGTGAATATTCCCTTGATTTGATCACTGTCACCAGTACAGCCAGAATAAAAATTAATCCTCCCGCATAAAAAGACCATTTTACATTTGGCGGTATGGCCTGTCCCTCCAGAGGAGTGGTTGATACCCCGAGCCAGTTGGTCATAACATAGGGCAAGGCAGAAGCGATAACCGCCCCGGTCCCGATAAAAAAGCTTTGCATGGCAAATCCCCTGGTGCGCTGATCGGGTGGAAGCATATCTCCCACAAAGGCCCGAAAGGGTTCCATGGAGATATTAATGGATGCATCCATGATCCAGAGCATTCCGGCAGCCATCCATAATACCGGAGAGTTCGGCATGATCAGCAGGGCAATTGAAGCCAGGATAGCCCCTGTAAGAAAATAGGGACGACGTCTTCCAAGACGGTTCCAGGTATTGTCACTCATATACCCGATAATGGGCTGTATGATGAGTCCCGTTACCGGGGCCGCAATCCATAGTATGGGAATGTCCTCCACCCTTGCGCCCAGGGATTCAAATATCCGGCTTACATTGGCATTCTGAAGGGCAAATCCGAACTGTATTCCGAAAAACCCGAAACTCATATTCCAGATCTGCCAGAAATTTAATCTTGGTTTGGTTTTCATACGGGTGATCATCTGAGATAAGAAGGTCAAATTAAGAATAAAAAACGATACTTTTGTATCTATATCGTTTTATACCCCAGGACTCCAAATTCCATCATCCATGGTGAAAAAAATATTTCTCACGGGAGCTTCCGGTTTTATTGGAAGAGCTGTTGTTAAAAGACTCAAAGATAATTATCAGCTTACTCTGTTGTTGTTGCCGGAAGAGCCGGTCGTGGGACTGGGCGATTTGAATATTGTACGTGGTGATATAACACGGCCAAGAAGCCTGTCTGGGTTAATTGACGGACATGATACCGTGATCCATATGGCCGGTTCGGTTGGTTATCAGACCTGGAGAAACTGCCTGAGCATCAATGTAGACGGTACCAGGAATATCATCAGGAAGGCAGTAAAAGCAGGAGTAATCCGGTTCATACACATGAGTTCCGTTTCGGTCTATGGCCGGGTACCCGACATAAGGATCACCGAGGAACAGCCATACAAGAAAATCCGGGATCCTTACGGGGATACAAAGATCGAAGCCGAACAACTGGTCAGGAAGCAGGCGGAAAAGAACCGGATCGATCTTACCGTACTCAGGCCCACAGCGGTATACGGTGAGGGCGACAATAAATTCCTCCCCAGTCTGGTGGAAAACCTGAAAACCGGGAAACTCAGAATTATGGGAGACGGCGACCATTCGGTTGACCTTGTTAACGTGGTGGATGTTGCGGAATCCGTATACCTGGCGCTGCTGAAACCCGAGAGTGTGGGACAAACCTACAATATAGCCAACGAAAACAACCCATCCTGGAATGAGTTCCTTAAGGCAGCCTGTAAAGAGCTGGACATTCCGTATACCGACAAGCACATTTCCTATAAACTGGCCTACCGGCTGGCCGGCCTGATTGAATTCTTCTCCATATTCACCGGCAGGCCTCCCCGGCTCAGCCGTTATGCAGTCAGACTGGTCGGAAGGCAGTATAATTACTCAATCGGGAAAACCCGCAGAGAACTGGGCTATGAACCTTCCGTTGACCTGCTGGAAGGAATCCGGCAATGCATCAGGGACAGGCAGTATAGCTGAATCTTGCAGGAAAGTCATGACCTGCAATACCCCGGTATTCAGTCCCTAATCCCGGCGGGTCAAATAATTCGAGCCCGACTGCAGGGCCATCTGTATAGCATCCTGATTTCTTTCATCGGCATCCATGCTGACCATGCTGCCGTCAGGCAGGTGCATGTTAACCTGATCCATCCCATCATCAGAGGGTATATACTCAACAAGTTTGGTATATTCCCCCTGGTAATTCAAATAGCATGAATTCTCTTCAGGCGCAAAAATGATCTCCGCAATTTCTCCTGCCTGCGGGCCTTTTACCTGTTCAATCTGAAACTTGTTTTTCGTCGCTGTAATTAAATATTCTTTATCGCCTGACCTGACAATCTGTATTTCCTCCTCTCCTTCGTTCATGGATACAGGGTTGCTTCCCCCCCAGAATTCAATGGAGTTAAAAAGGAGCATATCCAGTAGCGCACTGACTTCGTATACCGGTATGATTACAAAGGCAAAAAACACTGCGGTATTTGCCCATTTACTACCAACAGTGCTGTTCCAGCTGTGAAGCTTAACGGTAAGGTTAAAGGGTCCGTAACAACTGTTGCTTACTACACATGTAATAAGAAGAAAGGCTGCCAGGGTGAGTAATCTTAGTTTTTTCATAATTAATCTGATTTGTTGTGTAAAACTAAAGATAAAGCATTACGGTAATTATTGCAAAAAACATTCTACATGATCTTTAGGCTTTTCTGAAATATAAAGGTAAAACGAGGATTAAAGAGTTCGGCAGGAAGGTTGCAGACCTGTTATTTCTTTATTCTGAATCTTTGCCAGGAGCGGATATAAGCGGCCAGATCCTTACGCCGGGCAGCGCTTAAAGCGGGGAACTCATCAGATCCTTTCCCCCAGGATGGCATTTTTGTCCCTTCCCTTCCTATGCTGATGGTGGCCATGATGTATCCATTGGTCGCGGCACTCAGGAATTCCTGGTTGTTCAGCGCGGGAGCAGAGGTTCCTTCACCATTCTCCCCG
>JAUVKJ010000203.1 GCA_030592145.1 Bacteroides sp. | reverse complement strand
ACTCCATCTTTCCGGAATTCCTCACCAATGCCATAAATGCGCTGGCTTTCAAAAAAGATCACCGGGTCGGTCCCCTGCAGGGCCGCATTCATCAATCCTTTTGCATCATAGGGAGTAGCAGGAAAGACCACCTTGAGTCCGGGGATATGAGCCACAAGTGAGGACCAGTCCTGCGAGTGCTGCGCCCCGTATTTGGATCCTACGGATACCCTGACCACCACCGGCATCCTGATGATATTGCCGCTCATGGCCTGCCATTTGGGCAACTGGTTAAACACCTCGTCTCCTGCACGGCCAAGGAAATCACGGTACATGATCTCCGGAATTACACGGCCTCCACACATACCATAACCAATAGCAGTCCCTACTATGGCTCCTTCCGATATGGGTGAATTGAACAGGCGGTGATAGGGAAGCGCTTCCGTCAATCCGCGGTATACGGCAAAGGCACCCCCCCAGTCACGGTTTTCTTCACCGTAGGCCACCAGGGTCGGGTCTTTATAGAAGCGGTCAACGATGGCTTCAAACAAGCCGTCACGCAGTTGGTATTGTTTCAGTCCCGAGTAAGGTTTACCTTCAGGATCAAATGCATAACGCTCTTTTTTTGAGATCTGTTTTACACGAGGATTCTCCTCCAGGGGCATGGAAACTTCCGGTTCCCTGTCCTCCATCTTATCTACGGATTCATCAGAGAACATCATCTCTCCGATCAGTTCCGTTGATTTTACCAGGTCCATCCGGGGCGAAACCTGGTCGTCCACGGACAGTGTAAGGGCCCATTTTATCAGTCCTTCCGTCTCCTTTTTGATATTATTAAGTACCGTTCTTGCAGCTACTCCTGTATTCATCAGCTCTTCTCCATAGGTAATGATAGAATCGACTCCCTTCCAGGCTTCCAGTTCCTCTTTGCTGCGATATGTTGAGGCATCAGACGGTGAGTGCCCGCTGAAACGGTAGGTCAGCACATCGAGAAATACGGGACCCCGCTTTTCCCTGATAATATCCATCTTCCTTCTGTAGGCATCAATAACCGCCAAAGGATTATATCCATCGACACGTTCCGCATGCATATTATGCTTGTTCAGGGCAGCGCCTACACGTGCTGCAACCTCGTAGCCCATTGTTTCCCCACAGGTCTGTCCACCCATTCCGTACTGGTTATTCATAATGTTAAAGATCAGGGGTAGCCCGCCTTTCTGGTCTCCTTCCCAGAGCTCATGGAACTGGTCCATTGTGGCAAATGCAAGGCCTTCCCAAACGGGTCCGCAACCCAGGGATGCATCCCCGATATTGGCCACCACAATGCCTGGTTTCCTGTTTACCTTTTTATATAATGCCGCACCCACGGAAATGTCACCCGAGCCACCCACGATGGCATTGTTCGGATAGATTCCGAAGGGTGTGAAGAAGGCATGCATGGAACCTCCAAGTCCCCTGTTCAACCCCGTTTCACGAGCAAAGATCTCGGCCAGCGTGCCGTAGATCAGAAATCGGATAGCAAGGGATTTTACATCTGCCTTATGGCCTTTTTCCACGATCCTGAGAATCCGTCCCCCGAAATAATTTTTCATGACCTCCATCAGGGGTTCATCATCAAGCTTCTGAATGGCAGACAAACCCTTCGCCAGGATCTCACCATGCGAACGGTGGGATCCGAAGATATAATCATCCTGGTCAAGCAGGTATGCCATCCCTACAGCCGATGCTTCCTGTCCGATGGAAAGGTGGGCCGGTCCGGGGTGATTGTAAGGGATCCCCTGGTATTCACCTGTGGTTTTGATCAGGTTAAGCATGGTCTCAAACTCGCGGATAATTACCATATCACGGAATATCCTGACAAAATCATCATTGGAAAAATTGACCTTTTCCTCTTCCAGTGTTTTGTCATACACGTTAACCGGTATCGGATCTATTTTGAGGGTCCGCGGTTTCCTGATCTTCTCCGGATCTATAAATTGTCGCTTTGGCATTTTATTACAGTTTTATTAAGTCGTGATCAAAATTTTCAATTTCTTTCTTTATTCCGGCCAGGAACAGGGTGGCGGGCCCGCCGTCCAGCGCCCTGTGATCATAGGTCAGTGAGAGTCCCATGTAAGGAACAAAACCGAAAGTGCCGTCCTCCATCCGGGCAGGTCTTTCCAGGATTGTGTTCACACCCAGTATCCCTGCCTGCGGAAGGTTGATCACAGGGGTAAACATTTCCACCCCGTAATTCCCAAGGTTGGATACCGTAAAGGTGGCGGCATCAGGCTGGAGCAGGTCCGGGTTTATCTTCCCCGACTTGCATGAAGCTGCCAGCTGAGCGAGTTGCTCCGACAATCCCGCCAGAGAAAGATCATCCGCATTCCGTAAGGAAGGAACCATGAGTCCCCTGTCAGTATCCACGGCGATCCCAAGATGTACCTTCCGGAAATACCGGATGTTATCCCCGAGAAAATGCACGTTGATATCCGGATGCAACTTCAGCGCCCTTATAACTGCATAACAAACCATGTCATTCAGGGTGATATTATGGGCATAGCCCTCTTCCTGCATTTTTTTCACCTTGTTGCGCAGGGATATAATTTTCCTTGCATCCGCACTCAAATGATGGGTAAGCTGTGCTGAATTCTGCAAGGAGGCATGCATGGCCTTTGCGATAAGCTTCCTGATGTTGCTGAGCGGTTTTACTTCAGAGTCAGCGGTTGATGCAGCAACAAGTGCGGGTTCGGGTGCGGGTTCAGAAGTTGCGGCCTGCCCGGGGGGCGGAACCCCGGGCTCAGAAACCGGCTCTTCTGCCGTACTTACATTCTCTATATCCCTTACTATGATCCTTCCATTGGGACCGCTTCCCTGAATATTGTCTATTCGGACCCCTTTATCACCGGCCATCCTGCGGGCCCTGGGCGAGATCCTTATTTTTCCGTCAGTTTCTGCAGGAGTGGTTTCCTGTGGTCTCTCAAGCGCTTCACCCGGCTCCCCGATCACTGCAACTTCTGCCTCAGTGCCGGCAACATCACCTGATGTTTGTGATCTCTCAAGCACTTCTCCGGATTCACCGATCACTGCAACTTCTGCCAGCACCGGTACTTCGTCTCCTGCATCGAAGTAAATCTCCAGCAAGGTTCCATCCACCAGGGCCTCCTCCTCAAAAGATGCCTTGTCGGTTTCGTAAGCGAACAGGAGGTCCCCTTTTTCCACCTTCTCCCCTGGTTTCTTATACCATTCCGTAATGATGCAGGTCTCGACGGACTGCCCCTGCTTTGGTAAGATCACCCTTGTTGCCATATGATTTATTCTTATAACTTGTATATACAAGTACAAAATTATACTAATAATTCAAACTAGCAAACAATTTTGGAATAAATTTATTTGATTATTATAAATAACTCATTATGTGTATTCTAACAAATTATTACATATAATATTTTCAATTAAGTAATAAACAGTTATATTTACAAGTAGTATAATATATAGGTACATGTTAGGCAATCAACTACCCAGGTATCGGAAATTGTACGAACTGCTGCGGAAACGGATTGAGGAAGGTGTTTACAGGAAAGGGGACCTGCTGCCTTCTGAGAATGAATTGTGTGCGGTCCATAAGATGACCCGTCCGACCGTGCGAAAGGCGCTCGAGATATTGCTCCATGAAGGCTTTATCCAGAAACAACAGGGCCGGGGCAGTATTGTACAGGGCAAGCCTCAGGGGATCGGCATATTGTCCTTCACCGGGACTACCTCAGCGGTCGGGCAGCAGAATCTGAAAACCCGGATCATCGTAAAACCCGAGATCAGGCCGTGGGATCATGCACTCAGCTTTGAATTGACCGAACTTGAGAAAGAGGTAGGGTGTATTTATATGGAGCGACTGAGGCTTGTAAATAACAAGCCGATTTTTTATGATATCACTATGATCCCCAATATCAACATACCAAGGTTTACTTCCCGTAATTTCGAAGACAAATCATTATTTGATATACTGCGCCAGAATTACCGGATCCAGGTGATCGGGGGTGAGCAGAGGATTCTGGCCATCAATGCCGGTCTGCTCATTCAGAAGTATTTTAATGTCCCTGCCAACCATCCTGTTCTTCAGCTTGACAGAAAACACCAGACCAACCGGCCCGGGTTTTATTTTTACAGCCAGGTCAATTGCAACACGAAAGA
>JAUVKJ010000234.1 GCA_030592145.1 Bacteroides sp. | reverse complement strand
GACACTGGGATAAAGCGCGAAAAGAACTTCCTTTCGACATTGACGGGATAGTGATAAAGGTTAACCGGTACGATCAGCAGGAGCAACTGGGATTCACGGCCAAATCTCCCCGCTGGGCCATTGCCTGTAAATTCAAGGCGGAACAGGCCGTAACCCACCTGCTCAGTGTTGATTTCCAGGTTGGCAGAACAGGCGCCATCACACCCGTCGCCAACCTCGAACCGGTCCAACTGGCCGGCACTACTGTAAAGCGGGCTACCCTGCACAATGCCGACCAGATTAAACTACTCGACATTCGGGTCGACGACGAGGTTTACATAGAAAAGGGGGGGGAGATCATTCCCAAGATCACCGGGGTAAACCCGGATGCCAGGCCGGAAGGCAGCCAGGCTTTCCGGTTCATTGACAACTGTCCCGAATGCGGAAAGAAACTGGTGCGCCGGGAGGGAGAAGTAGCGCATTACTGCCCGAATGAATACGGGTGTCCCCCTCAGATCAAAGGCAGGATCGAACATTTCATCAGCCGCAGGGCGATGGATATCGGGGCGGCGGAAGCGACCATTGACCAGTTGTTTCGCGAGGGACTGATCCGTGATGCAGGGGACCTGTACAGTCTCACAAAAGAGCAGCTTGAGAAACTTGAACGCTTCGCCGACAGATCTGCCTCAAACCTTATCAACAGCATATCGGATTCTCTGAATGTTCCATACGAACGGGTTCTTTACGCACTGGGAATCCGGTTTGTCGGTGAAACCGTCGCCCGTAAACTTGCCAGGCAGTTCAGTTCCCTTGTACGGTTGAGAGCCGCCTCTTTCGAAGAGTTGGTATCGGCAGAGGAAGTAGGCGAAAAAATTGCTGAAAGTATCATTCAGTATTTCGAGGATCCCAACAGCCGGAGACTCCTGGAAAAGCTGGAGGATGCGGGACTCCGGTTCATTGCTGAAGAAAGCTCATCTCCTGACGGTAATAAGCTTGAGGGACTAACGTTTGTTATTTCCGGGACCTTCGGGAAGCATTCGCGCGATGAACTGAAGCAAATAATCGAAGAAAACGGGGGTAAAAATGCCGGTTCGGTCTCATCGCGTACCAGTTACCTCCTTGGCGGTGAAGGGATAGGTCCCGTAAAACTGAAAAAAATCGTGGAACTCGGGATTCCCATTCTCAGCGAGGAGGATTTCCTGGAAATGCTCGGATAAGACAAAACCGTGTTGAAAAATTGCCGTATCCTGGTTAGCAGGATGGACTTATTTTTCATATTATTGCAGGGTGAAAATGATTCGCAACATCCGGAAGTGTTTTGGGACTTATGATCTGCGAAGAAAGTCAAGGCTGATCATCCGGGACAAGCGTATTCACAATTTTACCACCGCCCATACTGCCGGCCTTATTTTTACCTGCCGGAACGAAGAAGAATTCCACGCCGTTAAAGAATTCAAGCAATTCCTTGAGAGTGAGGCGATCACCACAGATGTAATCGGTTATGTAAACGACAAACAGATACCCGATCACTATTTACTCAGGACCGGATTTAATTTCTTCTGCCAGAAGGACCTTACCTGGTATTTTAAGCCCAACAAGCTCTTTGTGCATGATTTCACCCGGAAAAAATATGATCTGTTGTTTGACCTTAGCCTGCGGAATTTTTTCCCGGTGGAGTACATCGTAAAATTATCACCCTCTGCTTACAAGATCGGTAGTTTCCGGAAAACAATCGAATACGACCTGATGATCGATATCAAGGATGAGAAAACCGTACCCTTCCTGATTGACCAGATCAAACACTACCTGTCCATTATCCATACCAGAACCGGATAAGTCCACTCAAAGTAAAATTCCTATATTTGCGTAAGTCATTAATAAAGTATGCAAAAACCTATGTTTACCGGTACAGGTGTAGCCCTGGTCACTCCTTTTAATAAGGACGACAGTATTGATTTCAAGTCCTTATCTAACGTTGTTGAGCATGTGATCAACAACAAGGCAGAATATCTGGTTGCCCTGGGCACGACGGGTGAAACTCCCGTTCTCTCTGATGAAGAGCAGCAATCCGTTGTCAGGCATGTCAGGGAAATCAACAATGGCAGGGTACCCCTTGTTGTAGGCATGGGAGGCAATAATACTTCATCTCTGCTTGAAAAGATCAGGCGAACGGATTTCCAGGGGATCGATGCCATTCTTACAGCTTCCCCGCATTATAGCAAGCCCTCACAGAAAGGCATCTATATGCATTATATGGCAGTCGCAGAAGCCAGTCCCCTTCCGGTAATCATCTATAATGTCCCCTCGAGAACAGGATCAAACATTTCAGCAGAAACAACGTTGTCACTGGCCTCTGATAACGAAAAATTTGCAGGCATCAAGGAAGCATCGGGTGACATGAACCAGCTAATGTCTATTGCGGCGAAAAAACCGGATGGATTCCTGCTCATCTCGGGAGATGATGCATTGGCCCTGCCCATGATCAGCCTGGGCGGTGCCGGAGTCATATCCGTTATAGGCAATGCTTTCCCCAGGCAATTCTCCGAGATGGTCAGGCTGGCCATGTCCAACCGCTGGGAAGAGGCACGGAGTATCCATTACAGCCTGCTGGAGATCATCGGGCAATTGTTCACCGAGGGGAGTCCACCGGGCATCAAAGCCGCACTGCACATCCTGAATATTTGCGAGAACCACGTCCGGAGTCCCCTGACCCCGGTAAGCCGGACCACCTACAACAAGCTTACGGAACTGATCAAAGCAATTCCCATTTAATATCGGTAATCCTTCATTCTCAGGGTTTTCCCTGCAAGTTTACCATTGTACGTTTCGTCCTCAATTACAATTTGCCCGTTCACCAGCAGGTAGAGGATACCTTTACTGTATTGATGAGGGTCACCAAAAGCAGCAACATCCCTTATGGTTTCCGGATTGAACACTACAATATCGGCAACATATCCCTCACTGATCCGCCCCCTGTCATTCAAACCCAGCATTTGTGCCGGTAAAAAAGTGGCAGCACGGATTGCATGTTCCATACTGATCAAATCATCTTCCAGTACATATTTCCTGATTTTATGAGGAAAAGTACCATAACTCCGTGGATGGGGCATTCCCGATCCGGGAATTTGAACCGAGCCGTCGGAACTGGTCATTACATAGTCTTTCTTCATAAAATAAGCCACATCATCACTGTTCATACAGAAGGATATAATGCTGGGATCTCCGTTGATCACCAGCGATATAGCCGTTTCTACGGCGGGTTTGCCCATCAGTAAACTAATTTTTGAAAGGCTCAGACCATCATAATCCCGGTTGGGGTTATAGGAAACAATCACCAGTGATTCGGGACCTCCCCTTCTGTTAATGTTTTCCCCGGTTTCAGTTTTGATCTTCGCTATCAACCCAGGATCCTGAAGTCGTTCTTTCATCCTGCCTTCTTCCTGCACCCACCTTGGAATAACAGCAGCAGCAAGGGAAGTACTGGAAGCAACATAGGGATATTGGTCAGCCATTACCAGTACACCCTTTTCCTGCGCTTCCTCAATAATCCTGCAAACTTCATCCGACAGGTTCCAAACAGGAGTTCCAAGAGCCTTAATGTGAGAAATCTGAACAGGTACTCCGGATTTTTCTCCAATTTCGATAGCCTCCTTAATTGATTCCAGCAAACCTGTTGTATAGTTGCTTTCATCGCGAATATGTGAGGCATATAAACCATTAAATTCTTTTACGGTCCTGGC
>JAUVKJ010000070.1 GCA_030592145.1 Bacteroides sp. | reverse complement strand
GTTTTGTTAAGGGAGATCCCCTGGATGTATCGACGGGGACAATAGAAAACCCACATCCATACAGCGCAGCTTCCATATGGCTCACCTTTCAGTCGCTCGTCGAAGTCAACCGCCCGGAGTCACAGGCAGGATGGAAATCGTTCGCCTCCTCAGGGAAAATTGCATGGAAAACAGGTACAAGTTTCGGATTCCGCGACGCCTGGGCAGTCGGCACCAGTCCGTCCTATACCGTTGGTGTTTGGGTGGGTAACGCAGATGGTGAGGGCCGTCCTGGTTTAACCGGCTCTTCTGTTGCGGCTCCTCTCCTTTTTGATGTTTTCAGTATCCTTCCCGGTGATTCATGGTTTCAGGCTCCCCTTGATGAACTTTTCCCTGTTTCTGTCTGCCGGCAAAGCGGTTATCTTCCCGGACCCCATTGCCTGGAAAGGGATACGGTATGGGTGACTAAAAAAGGCCTTCTTTCCAAACCCTGTTCCTACCACCTGTCAGTACATCTCACCAGCGACGGACGATACAGGGTAAACAGCGATTGTATGGATACCAAAAAAATGAAACACGAATCCTGGTTTGTTCTTCCTCCTGTCCAGGAATGGTACTACCGTTCCAGGAACCCTGACTACCGCATACTCCCTGAATTGCACCCCGAATGTGCTGAAAACGGCGATATCGACTTTATGGAAATGATCTATCCCCGCCATTCTGCCCGTGTATATGTTCCACGTGAACTGGATGGGTCAGTCGGAGAGATAATACTCGAATCAGCTCATCGCAGACCAGCTGTCCTTATCCACTGGCATCTGAACGATAAGTACCTGGGAAGCACGCGTTATATACACCAGATGGGCATCAGTCCCGAAAAAGGATTGTATACACTTACCCTTGTCGACGAGCGGGGAAATACCCTGATTCGTCATTTTGAAGTTGTGGATAAATAAGGAGGTATGGTGAAATGTAAAAAAAAGTTAAAAACTCCCTGTTTTAAATCTTTGGATCCTGATATCCGCTATTATCATGTATATTTGTCATCCATCGCATAGAATACTTTATTATGAGCAGAAAGAAATGGAACCGGAGGCTTGGTGTCTTTGCAATGATTACACTGATTTCGGTAAGTTCAGTACTTTTCATTGCATCTTCCAACGATGATTTCAAACTGGTCAAAAGCCTGGAGATCTATTATTCCCTGTTTCGGGAGCTGAACCTGTTTTACGTGGATAAAACAAATCCCGAAAAACTTGTTGAAAACAGCATCATTGGAATGTTGAAGGAACTGGATCCCTATACTGTTTATATTCCTGAATCGGATCGCGAAAATTTTATTTTCATGACCACCGGAGAATACGGGGGGATCGGCTCATTGATCCGCAGGAACGGGGATTATGCGATCATTGCCGAACCCTATGAGGGATTCCCTGCAGCCAACGCCGGTCTCCGCGCAGGAGATACCCTCATTGCCATTGACGGGGAATCCATAAAAAACTTTGAGATCAGCCAAATAAGCGAAAAACTAAAAGGCAAACCCAATACTCCTCTTACTGTAAGTATCCGCAGATATGGCCATCCTGAAACCTTGGAGATCTCTCTGGTCAGGAAAAAAATCACTATTTCCAATGTGCCCTATTATGGCATGCTTAATGATCATGTAGCTTACATCCGTCTGGCTAATTTCACGACCGGGGCTGCCCAGGAAACCAAATCTGCACTTCAGAAACTCAAGAAAAACCGTGCCATGAAGGCTGTGGTGCTTGATCTTCGTAGTAATCCCGGGGGACTGCTCATTGAAGCGGTTGATGTGGCGAACCTTTTCATTCCGCAAGGACAGGAGATTGTCAGCACACGTGGCAGGGTAAAACAATGGGATAAGGTATACCATACCCGGTTTACACCTGTAGATACATCGATACTGGTAGCGGTCCTGGTTAACAGGGGCTCAGCTTCAGCCTCGGAGATCGTTGCAGGATCTCTCCAGGATCTTGACAGGGCGGTGATCATCGGGCAGCGTACATTTGGAAAGGGACTGGTGCAGACCACCCGTGAACTCAGTTATAATACACGGCTTAAGGTCACTACAGCAAAATATTATATTCCTTCCGGCCGCTGTATTCAGGCCCTTGATTATTCACACCGTAATGAGGACGGTAGCGTGGGCAGCATTCCTGATTCTCTTATATCCGAGTATCAGACTCGTAATGGAAGAAGTGTTTTTGACGGAGGGGGCATCCATCCGGATTTTTCAACGTATCCTGAAACCCTTAGCCAGATCACCATTGCACTTTTTACCCAGAATGTTATCTTTGATTACGCTACCATTTTTGCCGCCCGCTACGATAATATTGGCCCTCTTGAAGATTTCGAATTATCCCCTGAAGATTGCGTTGAATTCAGACATCTGGTTTCTTCGCGTGAATTCAGCTATGATACCCGGAGCGAAGCATCACTTAAAAAGCTTATTGAAACTGCAAAGCGTGAGAAATACTACGAGCTGGCTGAAGCTGATTTCATTTCCCTGGAAAGCAAGCTTGCCCATAATAATGAAAAAGATCTTGACAATTTCAGCGAAGAGATCAGTCAACTGCTGAAAGAAGAAATCGCAGTACGTTTTTACTATCAGAGAGGTAGGATTCAGGCATCTCTCGACAAGGATCAGGAAGTGGATAAGGCCATCGAAATTCTCGGTGATCCTGAACTTTGCATCAGTACCCTGAACGGATCTTCAGCGGCCGTCCATGCGCATAAAAATTATTAATGTGCTTCCAGCCAGTTCTTTCCTGTACCGTAATCTACCACCAGCGGAACCGATAATTCGTAAGCGCTCTCCATTTCCCGTATAACCATTTGCCTGACCGTATCGAGTTCCGGTTCATACACATCAAAAACCAGTTCATCGTGTACCTGTAGGATCATTTTGCTTCGTTTTCCAGAGCTTTCAAGCTTGTTCTGTATTCTGATCATGGCGATCTTTATTATATCCGCCGCGGATCCCTGGATGGGTGCATTAATTGCATTTCTTTCGGCAAACCCACGTACAACGGCATTTCTCGAATTTATATCACGAAGATACCTTCGCCTGCCCAACATGGTTTCCACATAATTGTTCTGACGGGCCGCTGCAATACACTCATTCATGTATTCCCTGACCCGTGTGTATGTGCTGAAATAACTATCTATTAATTCTTTGGCTTCCTTCCTTGGTATGTTCATCCGCTGTGCCAGTCCGAACGCAGAAATTCCATAAATAATTCCGAAGTTAGCCGTTTTGGCCTTCCCCCTCTGTTCCCTCGTAACTTCCCCTGGAGATATTTTGAAAATCTTTGAGGCAGTCGAGGTATGGATGTCCTCTCCTTTCTGAAAAGCCTCCCGCATTAATTGATCCCCGCTCATATGGGCCATAATTCTAAGTTCAATCTGGCTGTAATCTGCAGAAAGTAATATGTATTCATCGCTTCGCGGAATGAATGCCTTTCGTATTTCCCTTCCCTTCTCTTCACGAATGGGTATGTTCTGCAGGTTTGGTTTGTTTGAGCTGAGACGTCCCGTTGCAGTCACAGCCTGGTTGTAAGATGTATGGATCCTACCGGTCCTTGGGTTGATCATTTTGGGCAAAGCTTCTACATACGTTGAAAGCAACTTCTTCAAGGTTCGGAATTCCAATACTTTATTGATAACAGGATGTTTATCTGCCAGTTTAACCAGCACATCTTCACTTGTGGAATACTGCTTTGATTTTGTCCTTTTTGCATCCGGACTTATCTTAAGTTTCTCAAACAAGATCTCTCCCAGTTGTTTGGGTGAAGAAATATTGAACTCCTCACCTGCCAGCTCATATATTGAATCTCGTAATACAAGCAGTTCCGATTCCAGAACCCTGGCGTACTTGTTAAGAGCTCCCCCGTCAAGTTTTACTCCTGATTCCTCCATGCTGCACAGAACGGAAATCAGTGGAAATTCAAGATCGGCCGAAAGATTCTCCAGTCCCACTTTATTGATCTCATGCTCAAAAAAGATGTATAACTGCCATGTAATATCGGCATCCTCGCATGCATAGTCACATATCCTTTCCGGCGCCACATCCCTCATGCTACCTTGTTTTTCTCCCTTTTTTCCTATCAGGTCCTCTGTCGTTATGTTGCGATATCCGAGATATGCTTCAGCCAGGAAATCAAGGCCGTGTTTTTGCTCCGGCTGTAACAGATAATGCGCAATCATGGTATCAAACAGCGCACCCTTTGTACTAAGCTCGTAATTTTTCAAAACCTGAATATCATACTTCAGGTTCTGTCCAACTTTCAATATACCCTCATTCTCCAGAACAGGTCTGAATATCTCAACGATCTTTATTGCCTCCTTCCTGTCAGCAGGAACGGGAACATACCATCCCTTATGAGGCTCCCAGGCGAAAGCCATCCCTACCAGTTCGGCCTCAAGAGCATTCAGGTCGGTAGTTTCAGTATCAAAACATAAGGCCTTTAGTTCTTTCATTGATTCTGCGAGAGCTTTTGCTTTTTCCGTAGTGTCGATATAATTGTAATGATGCTCCACATCCTGCAGGGTCTTTAAATGCGAATATGCGGTATTCAACGCGGAAGGTGCTTCGAATAAATTGCCCTGCTCCGGTGAAAAAACGCCGTATGAAGCATCTCCTGAAGATGTTTCGACTGAATTGTCATCCGAAGGGTCCATGGCAGATAATACTCTTGTTGCCAGCGTTGTAAATTCAAGTTCCCGGAACAGGGCTGTAAGGTTTTCCTTGTTTGCCCTGCCATAGACCAGTTCCTGTTCATTGAATTCGACCGGAACATCCAGACGTATAGTTACCAGATCTTTGGCTAAACGTATCTGTTCCTGGTTCTGGGTGATGCTTTCCTTCTGCTTCCCTTTCAGTTCTTCTATATGATCAAAAAGATTTTCAATTGATTTGTAAGTCGAAATTAGTTTTTTCGCAGTTTTTTCGCCGATTCCGGGAGCTCCCGGTATATTATCAGAGCTGTCTCCCCATAATGCCATCACATCAATTACCTGCCGGGGATTGTCAACCATGAAAATATCCTTTACTTCCTGAACACCAATAATTTCCGCTTCATTCCCTGAACGCTTTGGCTTATACATTAAAACATTATCGCTTACCAGCTGTGTATAATCCTTGTCAGGGGTCATCATATATACCAGGAATCCTTCGGAGCCGGCTTTTAAAGCCAGGGTACCTATAACATCATCTGCCTCATATCCTTCCACTTCTATAACAGGTATATTAAATGCCCCGAGGATTTTCTTTATCCAAGGCACGGAAAGCTTTATCTCTTCCGGTGTAGCTTCCCTGTTGGCTTTGTATGCGGGAAATTTTTCGTGTCTGAAATTCGGTCCCGGTGGATCGAACACGACTCCGATATGGCTTGGTGATTCGGTCCGCAGAATCTCTTCCAGTGTTGCTGTAAACCCGTATATTGCCGAGGTGTTAATTCCCTTTGAATTGATCATCTGTGCCCTGATGAAGGCATAATAAGCTCTGTAGATCAACGCATAGGCGTCAAGTAAAAATAATTTCTTCTGTTCCATTAAAAGACTGTTAACCTAGGGATTTTCAGAGGCAAACCACTCCGCGCAGGAAGTTGCCGTTTCAGCCAGCTTGAGACTAAACAAGGATATATTCGCGGGAAGCACAGATTTGATCCTTGAAGCCATATCCGTCACAAGATTTTCACAGGTAGGCTGATAATCAAATACATAGAATTTGTCAAACATTTGTTCCACCCTTTGTATTTCGGGTTGGCTGGCTTTCGAGCTTATTACCACAGAATGATCAAACACATCCACAATGGTGTTTTTTACTACCTTTTTAAGATCGGAAAAATCCATAACCATGCCCAGTTTTGTGCTGCCCTGATCCGGATTGGTTTCTCCGATGACGGTTACATACAGCTGGTATGAATGTCCGTGTATATTACGGCAGGGTCCGTCATAATTCCAGAGGGCATGGGCCATTTCGAATGTAAAACTCTTGGTAACCCTGATTTTTGCCATATCCCTTAGATACAGGCACACTGATTTATGCAGTCAACGATAGTGCTCAGATTTTCGTGCTTTAAAAAATAATATGTGTTCTTCCCTTCTCTTTTTGAGGATAGCACACCTTTATCCTTCAGTATGCCCAGGTGGTGAGAAGTAGTAGATTGTTCAATCTTTAGTAGTTTATGAATCTCAGATACGGTAAGTTTTTTACCATCGTCCAGATAATTCAGAATTGCAATCCTTATCGGGTGAGCAATTGCCTTCAACATATTTGCCGCCCTTTCTAATTCTTCCGGACTCAGTTTGTTAAATTTCATTTTAACCTCTTTTAGTGTTATTTACAGATACAAATATATGAATATCTATTCGTAAATCATCTATATAAATATCAGTGATTTAAAATGTTTTTATCCATTCAACCAATTTATTGAATTAATTTATTCCTATTTTTAACGCTTCAACAAACAGCTCACTGGCGGATGTCTCTTCTTGAAGAAATAAGGAAACCGATTTACCCTGAAATGCAACAGTTTGAAAAGCATTTTCGTGAATCGATAAAAAGCAACATCCCCTTGCTGAATATTATCACCAATTACATCCTCCGAAGAAAAGGAAAACAGATCCGCCCGATGTTTGTTTTTCTGTGCGCCGGAATGTCCGGTGGGGTAACTCCTTCCACCTACAATGCGGCCTGCCTGATCGAATTACTTCATACAGCTACCTTGGTCCACGATGATGTCGTAGATGAATCCTATGAACGCCGGGGGGTTTTCTCGATCAATGCTCTATGGAAATCAAAGGTTTCCGTTCTTTTGGGAGATTATCTTTTCTCACGGGGAATGCTTCTGGCCGTCGAAAAAAACGAACATGAATTATTGAAACTGGTATCAGATGCAGTAAGGGAAATGAGCGAAGGGGAACTATTTCAGATGCAGAAATCACGCAAACTTAACATAACCAAAGACGAGTACTTTGAAATCATCCACAAGAAAACCGCTACTTTTATTGCTGCCAGTACAGCATGCGGAGCCTGGTCAGCCTGCCAGGATCCTGTGCTTACCGAACGGATGAAACTTTTTGGAGAAAAGGTAGGGATGGCTTTTCAAATCAAGGATGATCTTTTTGATTATCAGAAAAGGGGGCTTATCGGAAAGCCTACCGGAAATGATATCAAGGAAAAGAAATTCACGCTTCCACTGATACATGCGCTCGAAAATTGTTCTGCGCCAGAACGAAAACGGATCATCAATACCATAAAAAAACACAATAACAATACAAAAAAAGTTCAAGAGGTGATCGAATTTGCCATTTCCAACAATGGCCTTGAATATTCAGAGGAAAAAATGATTGAGTACAGGGATGAAGCTCTGGCAATTTTAAAAGATCTTCCTGATAATGAGCACAATGTCGCTTTATCCAAGCTTGTGAATTACGTCGTTGAACGTAAAAAATGATCTTTCAGTATTCCAGCTTTTTTTCTTCCCACGACTTCTGCAAGTTCCTCAATATCAGCTAATTTCATCATATTTATTGAATCAAAACTATTCCAGAGAAGTCCTGTTGTCTTCTCTCCGATACCCCTTATGGAATCCAGCTCCGATGTGGTCATTGATTTTTCTCTTCGATCTCTGTGAAAGGTAATCCCGAAGCGATGTGCTTCGTTTCTTAACCGCTGTATTAGCTTTAGGGTTTCTGAGTTTTTATC
>JAUVKJ010000303.1 GCA_030592145.1 Bacteroides sp. | reverse complement strand
GATGCGGTATTTTTCGCTGAGCAATTGCAGGTCGCGCGCCTGGGTGGCCGGGTTGCAACTCACATAAACGATCCTGCGGGGTGTGGCGTACAATATTTGATCTACCACATCCCGGTGCATCCCGGCCCTGGGCGGATCGCTTACCAGGACATCGGGTTGTCCCTCACGGTCTATAAATTCCCTGGTCAGCACATCCCTTATGTCCCCGCTGAAAAAACGGGCATTCCTGATTCCGTTCAGCTCAGCATTTGCTCTCGCGTCCCGGATGGCCTCTTCGATGTACTCGATCCCCACCACTTTCCCGGCCTTACCTGCCAGGAATAGCCCTATCGTGCCGGTTCCGGTGTAGAGGTCATAGACGCACTCATTGCCTGTAAGTGAAACGTATTCCCTTACCTTCCGGTAGAGTTCAAGGGCCTGTGCGGAGTTGGTCTGGAAGAAGGACTTGGGACCGATCCTGAATTGCAGATCCTCCATTCGTTCCAGGATATGGTCCCGTCCCGAGTGTAGCAGGAACTCCTGGTCCGCAATGCTGTCATTGGCCTTCCGGTTGATGCAGTACATCAGGGAGGTGATCTCCGGGAAGGTTGACCTCAGGTGGTCCAGCAGCTCAGTCCGGGGTTCCTCGTCCTCTTCGAAAAACACAAGGATGACCATCACTTCCCCCGAAAGGGTATTCCGTATGATCAGGTTCCTCAGCAACCCGCCCCTGTTCTTCAGGTCATAGAAACTCAAACCCTTCTCCCGGGCAAACTCCCTGACCGCCTGACGGATGGTATTCGAGGGCTCCGGCTGCAAGTAACATTCTTCCAGGTCGACCACCTTGTCGAACATGCCGGGCTTATGGAACCCCAGTCCGTTGCGGTCTGCAAATTCAACCCCCGACTGTATCTCCTCTTCCGAGAGCCAGCGGCGGTTTGAAAAGGTGAACTCCAGCTTGTTGCGGTAGTGTGTTTCCTTTTCCGACGCCAATATGGGATGGATGGGAGGGAGCTCCAGCTTTCCCACACGCTCCAGGGTATCTGCAACCTCCTTCTGCTTGTAATAGATCTGTTCGGCATACTTCAGGTCCTGCCAGCGGCATCCCCCGCACGTTCCGAAATGCCGGCAGAAAGGTTCGCTGCGCTTCCCGGAATACCGGTGGAACTTCACCACACGGCCTTCCTGGTATGATTTCCTGCGGCGGGTTACCTGCAGGTCCACCACATCACCCGGCAATCCATTGCTGGTAAAAGTCACAAAATTGTCAACCCGCGCAATGGCTTTTCCCCTGGCCCCTATATCGCTGATCTCAACCTTCTCAAGCAGGGGCAGTTTTTTTCTTTTTCCCATAGGGTCTTCTTACTTCTTCTAATGACCGGTCCTGCCAGAATTATTTTTTCATAACAGTATAGCAATAATTCGACCGGAGTTTGTTTAATTTGTAAAATTTCACAAAAATTCCGGAACTGTCAAATGTTTTCATTGGATAATATATCGATGCGCTTCGGCTCCCAGGAAATCTTCCTGGGGGTGTCGATGATCGTGAATCCGCGTGACCGCATTGGGCTCGTGGGCCGGAACGGTGCCGGCAAAACCACCCTTCTGAGGATCCTTACCGGCTTGCAGGAACCTACCGAAGGGCAGGTGGTCAGGCCCCGGGGCACCGAGGTGGGATACCTTCCGCAGCAAATGAAATACAGCGACAGGCAGACCCTGTGGGAAGAGGTCATGCATGCATTTGACGATGTCCGGTCGCTGGAGAAGGAGATACAGAAGCTGCAGTCAAGGATTGAAGAACCTGGTGTCAGCGAATCCCGGCCCGAACTACTTGACCGGTTTTCCGACCTGATGCACCACTTCCAGGTGCTGGGGGGACAATCTTACGAGGCCGGGATCGAGCAGACCCTCATGGGACTGGGATTTCAACGGAGCGATTTTCACAGGCATACTTCTGAATTCAGCGGAGGATGGAGGATGCGGATCGAACTGGCCCGGATCCTCCTGGGTAAGCCCGGCATCCTGCTGCTTGACGAGCCTACCAACCATCTTGACATTGAATCAATCGAGTGGCTCGAAAAATACCTCTCGGTCTATGAAGGGGCCGTGGTACTGATCTCCCACGACCGAAAATTCCTTGATACCGTATGCAACCGGACCGTGGAAATATCGCTTGGTAAACTTTATGATTACAAGGTTTCGTTTACAAAATTCAGGGCTCTCCGGGCCGAAAGGCGGGAACAGCAGCTTGCCACCTACCGGAACCAGCAGAAAAAGATCGAGAATACCGAACGTTTTATTGAACGCTTCCGTTATAAAAATACCAAGGCGGTACAGGTGCAGTCCAGGATCAAGGCGCTTGAAAAGATGGACAGGGTGGAGATAGAACTGGAAGATGTCCGCTCCTTCAACATCAAATTCCCGCCCGCTCCCCGGTCAGGGACGGTTGTAGTGGAAACCCGCCGGATGACCAAGCATTATGGTGATCACTGTGTTCTGGAGAATGTGGACCTGGTGATCGAACGGGGGGAGAAAGTTGCTTTTGTGGGAAAGAACGGGGAAGGAAAGACGACCTTTGCAAAGATCATCATGGGTGAACTCGAATTCGAAGGAACAGCCCGTACCGGGCATAATGTAAGCATAGGGTATTTTGCCCAGAACCAGGATGAGATCATGGATGAGAACAAGACGGTCTTTGCTACCATCGACGATGTGGCCGTCGGGGATATCCGTTCACAGATCAGGAGCATCCTGGGCGCATTCCTGTTCCACGGTGACGATATCGATAAAAAAGTGAAGGTCCTGTCGGGGGGAGAAAGGTCCCGGCTGGCACTGGCGCAGTTGCTTCTGAAGCCCTACAACCTGCTTATCCTCGATGAGCCGACCAACCATCTTGACATGCGTTCGAAGGATATTCTGAAACATGCGCTGATGCAGTACGATGGCACCTTAATTGTAGTATCCCACGACAGGGAATTCCTGGACGGACTGGCAGATAAGCTATATGAGTTTGGAGGCAGGAAGATAAAAGAGCATCTTGGAGGTGTGTATGATTTCCTTCAAGAGAAAAAGGGTAAGGCGGAGGC
>JAUVKJ010000144.1 GCA_030592145.1 Bacteroides sp. | reverse complement strand
CGGGACTACTTTGATCCTGGACCCGGCCCGGATCGGCTATGACATGATTGCATTTGTAGGTGTCTACCTGGTGAAGGGCTCCGCTTACAGTGAGGTCATCAAGGAGTTCGACAGGATCCCTGAGATCATCGAGGCCCATTTCACCACGGGTGAATACAGCATATTTATCAAAGTGGTCTGTAAGAATACCGGGCATCTCAGGGAAGTGATCAACGACAAATTGCAACCCATAAACGGGGTGTCCCGTACCGAAACCATCATCTCGCTTGGGGAAAGCATTAAAAAGCAGGTGCCTGTGGATTGAGGCTTCGCATCGCAAAAGCCAATCCCGTAAATACGCTACGTTATGAATAACTGGTTAAAGGAAATTGAATATCTTCTCCGTAACGGGGTGAGCGAAGAAAGCCGCCTTTTTGCCAACCGGTATGCCCGAAAGGCCAGGCATTTCATTGACAAGACAATGAAAGGTGTTGACCAGGAAGCAGAAGAGACACGCGAGATGGCCAGTTCCTTCTTCCGCCTGCTCGAACACAAACTGAACCTGAACGAACGAACGGACCCCCCCAGCAAGGAAGAAGTAAAAGCCGCAGTGGAGCAATTGAAAGATGTGGGACGGTATTCTGTCTTTATTACGGCTGTGATCTTTCCCGGAGGAGTGATCTCCCTTGCCGGCCTGGAACTGCTGGCCCGGAAATACGGCATTAATTTCAATCTTATCCCTTCTTCATTCCGGAAGAAAAAAAAGGGGTCAGGTGAAAACCCGGATCCTGGCGCCATAGAGCTACCGGAAAACTTTTCATGACCCGGGTATGCCGGAACGTGATCCTCCCATATATAGAATATCTCTAAATACAGTTTGCCTTCGCTTCAAAAGATTTTATTCTCTACTTTAGGATCAAATTCCATGACTAATCAAATACAGTTTCTCAAATGAGCGGATTCTTCGGCGTAGTCTCCAGGAACAGGTGTGTTTCCGATGTTTTTTTTGGTACCGATTACAATTCCCACCTTGGCACGAAACGGGCCGGTATGGTGTTTTACAGTACCCGGGAGGGATTCAGGCGGTCAATCCACAACATTGAAAATTCCTACTTCCGGACCAAATTTGATGCTGAACTTCCCCTGTTCCGCGGAAGAAAGGGAATGGGTGTTATTTCAGATACGGATCCCCAGCCGATCATGTTCAATTCCCACATGGGGCGTTTCGCCATTGTGACCGTGAGCCGTATCATCAACCTGGATGAACTTGAGCAGTATTTCCTGAATATGAAAAAACATTTTACAGAGAATTTTGAGGGGAATGTCAATCCCACGGAAGTGGTGGCCAACCTTATCTGCGAGGAAGAAGATTTATTATCGGGCATAAAGAATGTTTTCCACAAGGTAAAGGGTTCCTGCTCTCTTCTGATCCTGACCCCCAATGGGATCATTGCAGCCCGTGACAAGCTCGGGCGCACGACGGTCATCATAGGCAAAAAAGACGGGGCCTACGCGGCAGCTTCCGAGACTTCCTCGTTTCCAAATACGGGATATGAATTGGAGCATTACCTGGGACCCGGGGAGATCGTTGAGATCACTGCCGAAGGATACCAGACCATTAAGCCGGAAGAAAAAAAAATGCAGGTTTGTTCATTCCTCTGGGTTTATTACGGATTTCCTACCTCTTACTATGAAAATATCAATGTGGATGAATGCCGGTACCGCTGTGGTGCAGCACTTGCCCGCCGTGATACGGTAGAGGTTGATTTTGTTTCCGGTATTCCCGATTCAGGGGTGGGTCATGCTTACGGTTACGGGAACGAGCGTGGCATCCCGTACAAGCGGCCCTACACCAAGTACACCCCTACCTGGCCCAGGAGTTTCATGCCGCAGAACCAGGAAACAAGGGACCTGGTTGCCAAAATGAAACTAATCCCCAACAAGGCTGTGATTGGAGGACAGCGGATGGTGTTCTGTGATGATTCCATCGTACGCGGCACCCAGTTAAAGGACAATACTATAGACCTGAGGAAAGCCGGTGCAAAGGAGATACATATGCGAATTGCCTGTCCCCCCCTGACTTTTCCCTGTGATTTCCTGAATTTTTCCCAATCCAGGTCCACCCTCGAACTGGCAAGCCGCAAGGCCATAAAGCAACTCGAGGGAGAAGAAAACCATTTCTATGAATATGCCAATCCCACAACAGACCGGTACAAGGCCATGGTCGAAAAGATTGCCGAAAACCTGGGGATAGATTCGCTGATGTACCAGAACCTGGACGACCTGGTTGAGGCCATCGGCCTTCCGAAGGAGCGCCTCTGCACCCATTGCTGGGACGGATCAAGCTATTTTTAAAAGACTAATATTTTCCTGAACACAGTGCTTTCCCCGGCTCTGAATTTAATGATATACAAGCCTTTATTCCAGGTTGATACGTCAACCGTCAGGTCATGTTCCGCAGGCATAAGTGTGCCGCTGTACAAATTTTTTACAAGCCTGCCGCTGGCATCATAGGCATCTGCCCGGATGTACCTTCTCTGGTTAAGTACAAAGCGCAGGTGTAATTCCCCGTGGGCCGGGTTTGGAAATGCCAGCAGGTAATCAAGGGGATTCATTAATTCTGCAGGATCCGTATAGGTTCCTGTGAATACCTCTCCCTTAAGCTTCCGGCCTTCCGGCAGTGCATCTCCTGTGACACCGGCCATATAGCTTTCAATCCAGTCCGGTCGCGGGGGAAGATTACCGCTCAGGAATTTTTCCTTCCATTCCTCGTCGCACAGCCGCTTGAAATTATTTGTGACCTCATAATGGAATGAGGATACCGGTCCCGTGAAAGCCATCAGCTGCTCCGGGTTGGTGGGATTGGGGGCAATGAACACGCCCCGGTTGATCAGTCCGTTCCCCACATGCAAAACGTAGCCGACCACCGCTCCCGAATATTCACTGGGCTGTGTATGTACATCGGCCACCACAAAATCCATGTTCAGTCCCGCTTCCGCACTGTAGAACATATCGAGCAGCCACCCGGTTACAGACGGTCCCGAGGCCATGTAGGAATTGATCATTGTTTTCAGGAAAGTGACCTCTTCCCCGCTGATGGGGGTGCCGGACAGTTCCTTTTTTGAGATCTCCCCGAATTTCCCCATGATCCCGGCATATCCCTGGTAATATTTGATGATCGCTTCCCCGCTGAGAAACGTGTTTTCTTTAAGTACATCCTGGAAAAACACCGCGGCATTTTCTGCGAAAGTTCCGATCTGTCCATAAAAATCAGGATAAGGTTCAATGTAGGTATAGGGATAGGAACATGCCGTTCCGCCGGTATAGGATTGTTTTCCGTAAAGTAGATTATCATGCCTGAGTTCTGCCCAGGAGCAAAGCTGGGTATTCAGCTTTTCGTGATGCCAGGCGGTGGTTTTCATAAAGTACGGAAGCTGATCTGTGGAAGAGAGTGGATTCAGCTCCCGGATGGCACCGAGCCAGGTATTGTACAGGGACTGCTGCCAGAAATCCTCATCGTATGAATCGACCAGGTATTTCAGTGCATCCACCTTATAGGCATATTGGTATTTTGTAAGCTCGTCTTCCATCAGGGCCATGGCGTCTTCATTTCCCAGTACAGCCATGGCATCAAGCGGGTCGGGCAGTCCGCGCCAGATCTTCTCACCGTTAACAACAATGCGGTCGAATACTACCTCGCTGAATATATAAGAATCGATCAGGAATTTTTGTCCCAGAAGCTTGTACGAAACCGGTAGTTGCCCGGGGTCTTCGCTATACGGATCAACATAAAAGAAATTTGACATGATCTTCTGCCCGTAATCATCCGACGAATTCAGGCTGTCCATAAACAGGGAGAATGTGTTCCCGTTGAAAAGGTCTGCCGGTGAGGAAAGAAGCCTGCCGGACAATCCGTGTAATTCGTCTGTTGTCATATTATCATCGGGGCCTACCATATAGGTAATGATTTTCTCGTGCAGGTCAAGGTTCTCTTTTTCCCCGCAGGAATACAACAGCTCGTTCACCAGTAAGGCTCCGAGCTGCATGCGCCTCAGTTCATCATCGGTCCAGTCCGTCTCCCACGGATTAGACGGTGGAGCGGTCAACAGAAAATCGATCCTTCCCAGCCACATCATGGCACGGAAATAGTTTTCAAGGGTACGCCTTCCTCCCTGGGTCCAGAATTCCTTTGTGTAATGCCCACGTGGTGTGAACTGGCTGAAATCTATCTTTCTGAGCCTGGTTTCGGTAAACAGGGTGGTCTTTATCATCTGCTCCTGTTCAATAAACTGCATGATCTCATTGAACTTTTCGGCTGTGTGCAACTGGGGAAAATATTCCTGGTCGTACAACAGGGAACGGGCCACGGATATGAACAGGTCCACATCACCGAGCGCATCCGCAAAGCGATCATCGCCTCCGTATTTGCTGCTCAGCGCCGGGTAGGCAGCATACATGGCATCGAGCAGTTCCATCAGGTTGGGTTCCAGTAGCTGCCATTCCAGGGTAAGCAGGATATTATCGTAGGAATTATGAAGGGTAAACAATACAAAATCCGAGCTTATGAACAGGGGGAGATCATTATTATATCCCCGAACCAGGGCATTTGTCCATGCATAGGAATTCAGACGCTCGCTCACCATAAAGAAATTATTGCCCAGGAGGTCTTTTTCCTGCGTGGTCAGCTTGAATACCTGGTTGATCTCGTCAAACCAGGGGATGTTGCTCAGATCAGCCGTATTGGTCCGCGATGAATAATACGTCGTCAGTGGTGGATTTTTTTCAAGTAATTGGCTGGCAGTCAGGTTTTTATTAGTCTCCAGGTAGGCCTTGTATGCTGCCGGATCGAAACTGCTTTGTCCCATTAGCATGCCCTGGCCTGCAAACAGGATTGCAAGTCCGGTGAAAAAGGTATATATTGTCTTCATGGTTACAGGGGTATTAATTGCAAGTTACTCTAAATCTTGGGACATTGTCAATGATAAGATGCATTATGTGGCAAGCAGGTTGCGTTTGAAAAATTATCTTCAATCATGCGCATCCGTCTCATAATAATCTTTGTTGCCATTTTTACGGCGCCCTTGGCTCTGCAACTGGATGCCCAGGTCTCCGTGGGCGTGAATGCCGGTATCACACGTATGAAGTTTTCTGGTGATCCCGTAGAAGGCATCGGTTATTTTGTACCCAAACCGGGTTTTTCATCAAGTCTTCGCCTTGACTACCGTTTCAGTGATGCAGTTGCCCTCAGCATTCAGCCCGGGTTCAGTATCCTGAGGTCAAAATATGTTGTCATGAATGATTCCGGAACAGCAGCCGTTGACAGCACTCATTTTACCCTGACCTCATTTTCCCTGCCGCTGCATGCTGTGATCTGGTCTGAAAACGGGCGTTT
>JAUVKJ010000024.1 GCA_030592145.1 Bacteroides sp. | reverse complement strand
GGCGCCGGTGACCAGAACAGTGTTCATTTTTTACATGCGTTTTTCACAAGCTTCATGTCGGGCTGGTAACCCAGTGAAAACCATTCATTCGAAAGTGCCATGGTCACGTGTATAAAGATTGCGAACCAGAAGGACCCCAGGTAAAGGGTAAGGTAACACAGCAGAAATCCAAAAAACAATGAGCCAAAAGCTTCTCTTGAACCCTTATATACATGGAAAAGCGAGTAAATACATATGTTAATGATAATGGCAGGCCAGTAGCCGAAGGACTCGAGGCATGAAAACAACAGGTATCCCCTGAACAGGAATTCGTACCCGGCAAGGTAAGCAATCCAGCTGAAGGCTGACACCATAAGAAGTTCCCCGTTCCACCGTCTGACCCTGATCTGAGGATACATGGCAAGATTGTTTTTATTTCGGGCCCCAAAATAGGTAACAAGTACTACCAGTGCGGCCACCGGGATCCACCAGAGAAAGCTTTTCATCATGTTACCTGTGGCAAAACCATACTGGCTCAATGGTCTCTGAAACACCAGGACAATAATCAGGACCGGGATCAAACCGAATAAGGTGGCCCCCAGCAAACGCTGATATAGTATCTTCCGGACGGAGGCTGCCGGGGGACTAAACTTAGTCTGAAAACGCTTGTTAAACCTTTCTGATGTAATGGTGAAAAGGTAAATTAAAAAGGCCAGGGTAGAAGTCCCGATAGAGATGGGCCCACTCATCAGGTTCAGGTCAGGCGCTGGATATTCAATCATTGGTGGAAATTATGCTATCCAAAAATATCAATTTCTGTTTCTATTTATTGTATATTGCCCATAAGATATGCAAAAAACGGTAATAATCGTGGCAGGGGGACAGGGTATGAGATTCAACCCTGAAATACCCAAACAGTTTTTCTACATCCGGGAAAGGCCCCTGCTCATGCATATCATTGACCTGTTCCATTACTACAACCGTGATATACAGATCATTGCAGGTATTCCGAAAAATTTCCTGTCTCACTGGGAAAGCATCTGTGAACAGTTCCATTTCGATGTTCCTCACAAGCTTTCCCCGGGCGGGAAAACCCGCTTTCATACTGTGAAGAACGCCCTCCCGATGGTGACCCCGGGCAACCTGGTCGCGATCCATGATGCCGTCCGCCCTCTCCTTTACAGGAACACCATTGATGCCTGCTTTGAAGCCGCCGAAAAAAACGGGGCTGCACTCCCATGTGTTGAAATCTCCGATTCGATCCGCGAGATGACTTCCGGGGGAAGTCGCCGGGTCAACCGGGATTCTTTCCGCCTGGTGCAAACCCCCCAGGTTTTCCAATACGACATCCTGATGAAAGCCTACAAGCAGGAATATTCCGGAGATTTTACAGATGACACCTCCGTCGTGGAAATGGCCGGGTTCCCGGTGACAATGGTTAAGGGTAATCCCGAAAACATAAAGATCACCACCCCGGATGACCTGGTCTATGCAGAAGCGATATTTGATTCCTATAAAAAAAACTCCGGGTTTTTTTCCTGATCCGGATAAATCATTCGACGGGCAGCCAGCCGGCAATCTACTCCTCCAGGAAGGTTTTCAGGATCTCTCCTTTCAGGCTTGTTTTCCGGTCAACATCGGAAGGTTCTCCAACATATCCTATAAATCCTTTTGTGGAAGCATTGGCCTTCAGAGAATGGCTGACCGAGAGCTTGGCCTTGCCGCCACCACTTGCAGCTGCACTGGCTTCCTCCGTTTCGAATTCATAGCCTGAAAAAGTAGCTCCAGTGGTAACTTTAACCTGCATAGCACGGGCTTTCCCCTTGAGGTAAATTACAGAACCCTGTGACAGGCTTGCATTCAGGGAATCACAGAAAAGTTTGAAACGCATCTCTCCCCCGTTATACAACTTTACAGTCAGATCCCTGTCAAGGTACAGGTCTTCATCCGACCATATCTGCGCACGCCCGTTTGCCTCGAGCAGTCGCAGATCCCTTTTATAATATATCCTGACCTTCAGGGTTGAACCCTTATACTTGCCCGTTTTCATCCTGACCTTCAGAACGGAATCCACGACCTCTATGATTATATCTTCTTCACTTGCATTTTCAAAATCCGGTTCAATGCTTTCGGTTTTCGACAGGATCAGTTCCGCCACTATCTCGCTTCCAACAATGACGGAATGAAAAGGTTCGAGCTCCTTTTGATCTGCTGCCCGTCCCTGAATTCCTGTGACCATAACAGCTAGCATAAATAATATTGATCTTTTCATTTTCTGATAAATTTTTTTTTGTTTAGAAACGGTATCAAAAATAAGGAATCTTCAAGAATAACAGAAACCCATTGAATTACTATATCCCCGGTTAATAAGTCTGCATATGCGGAGAATTTCCAGGCCTTTCACCCTTTGCCGGGATACGTTCACCGCCCTGAACCCGGAATTTGCCTAATAATATTCAGCATTCCCCTGAATTAACGTCAATTTTGCGAAAGCATTTTGTCAAATCAATATAAACTATGGAAACTTTGTTGTTTTTAATAGTTTTTTAAGTTTTTTATTTATTTTTGCGCGCAGCTGGTTCAAATGCATTTGATATGAATAAAGAATTTGAAAACATCCTGGAGAAAGTATCCGTGCTCTACCGGAAGTACGGGATAAAAAGTGTAACCATGGATGACGTGGCCCATGAGCTGGGCATTTCCAAGAAAACCCTTTACCAGTTTGTTAAGGATAAAACAGAACTGGTGGAAAAAGTGGTCAAACATACCCTGCAATGTAATTTTTCTGCCATGAAAGCGAAGAAGGGGACCGGGGACAATGCCATTGAAGAACTGATAGAGGTGAGCCAGCGGGTCAATGCGCTCATGAAGGATCATAGTCAATCCTACGAGTACGACCTGAAGAAATACTACTCCGGCATTTACAGGAACCTGATGTCGGCCCGGAGAAAACTAATGTATGAGTCTATGCTTGTAAACATCCGCCAGGGCAAAAAGGAAGGAATTTATCGCAGGGAACTGAACGAGGAGATCATTGCCAAGCTACACCTGCTGAGGGTGGAAAACCTTCAGTCAAGCGAGATATTCAGGGAGGAGGAAATGCATTCAGTAAAATTTTTCAGGGAGCTGTTCGTCTACCATATAAATGGACTTGCCACTCAAAAAGGCCGGGAAGTGCTTCGTAAAAACAAGGCCAGGCTGGACCAGCTGGTTAAACATTAAGAATCTGATAATGAATAAAACTGTATCAAACATAAGGAGATCTGCCATATTTGCAGCTGCCCTGCTGCTCCTGTTTGCAATTAAAGGCAATGCCCAGATCACCGAAAACAACAAAACATTTTTTACCCTGTCCGAAGCCCAGGCCTATGCCCTTGAGCACAACCTGAATGTCGAAAATGCCAGGCTGGATGTGGACGCTGCACGTCAGAGGATATGGGAGAACACTGCTATGGGACTTCCACAGATCACCGCAGGGGCTTCGTACACCAACAACCTTCAGTTGATGACCACACTGATCCCCGGTGAATTTTTCGGAGAGCCGCCAGGCACCTATATACCGGTTAAATTCGGAACCCAGCACAATGCGAGTGCCAATATAATCGCCAACCAGTTGCTGTTCAGCGGACCGTATATCGTCGGACTCCAGGCTGCATCCACCTATAAGGATCTGACACAAAAGACCTTGAGAAAACAGGAAGCAGATATCAAGGAAGCCGTTGCACAAAGCTATTATTCCATCCTGCTCTCAGAAGCGGGAAGGGATGCTTACGGAAAGAACCTGGAGACCATGCGTCAGCGCCTGACCGAAACAAAGGCCATGCATGAGACAGGGTTCCTTGAGGAAACGGATGTCGACCAGATCCAGATTGCGGTCTCCACCCTTGATAATGAATACATCGCCGCCAAGCAGCTGGTAGAGATGTCGTACCGCTTCCTGGTGTACCGGATGGGGTATGGACTTGACTCGAGCATAACGATTACTGAAACCCTGAAAGATATTATCGCGGGACTTACAGATGAGTTGATTCGCCAGGAATTTAATGTGAATAACCATTATGATTATAAGATTGTTGATACCCGGGAAAAACTGGCCTATCTCCAGGTTAAGATGAACAAGTTTGAATACATGCCTACCCTGTCAGCCTATCTCAATCACCAACAGATGGCCATGCGGAACAATTTTAATTTCACCGATACGGATGAAAAATGGTATCCAGCCACCATGCTTGGATTTAACCTGAGTGTTCCGGTTTTTGCTTCCGGCATGCGAAAGGCAAAGATTGGCCAGTCTATGATTGAACTTGAAAAAACAAAGAACATGAAGAAGGATCTGTCCAATGCCCTGGAGCTCCAGGTACAGCAGTCAAGGATCGACTTCCGGACCGCCTATCAGAAATACCTGAATGAGCTCAGCAACATTGAACTTGCACAAAAAATATTTGACCGGACCTCAATAAAATATCAAAACGGGATGGTAAGCAGTCTTGAAATGACCATTGCCACAGAACAGCTGACCGGTGCCCAGACGGGTTTTATATCCGCCATGGTTGAACTGCTTACCACCAAACTTGCCCTTGACAAATCCCTTGGCAACCTGTAATGAATAAATCCAAAATACCATATAAAATGACAAAGAAAGTATTGATACTATTAAGCATGGTTGTTCTGTCAGGCGCCTGCAATAGGAACAGTCCCCAAATGATCGAACAGCAGATCAGTAAGAAAATGGACCAGGTTAAAAAGTTAAATGAGGAGATCGCATTGCTTGAGGAAACTATCCGTCAGGATTCTTCTTCGGAAATTAAGTTCCTGGTGCCTGTATCCGTGAAAACCATGCAGCCTGAATCCTTTCAGCATTTCATTGAAATTTCAGGCAAGCTTGAAGCAGAAGAGAATGCTTTCATATCCCCTGAGATGAACGGGCAGATCAAGACGGTACATGTAAAGGAGGGAGAGGCTGTTAAAAAAGGAAAGTTGCTTGTAATACTGAATACAAGCATCATCGAAAGTAGTATCAAAGAGATCAGGACCGGGCTGGAACTGGCAGTTAAGGTCTATAATAAACAGAAAGAACTGTGGGAGCAAAACATCGGCTCTGAAATGCAGTACCTGGAGGCCAGAAATGCAAAGGAACAGACCGAGGCCAGGCTGGCCACACTGGAAGCCCAGCTGGATATGGCAAGGATACGGGCACCTTTCGACGGGGTAGTGGAAACCCTTATGATGAAAGAAGGTGAGCTTGCCATCCCCGGGATGCAGCTCATCCAGATGATAAGCCTTGGGAACCTTAAACTCTATGGCAATATTTCGGAGCGGTACATGACCCGCGTTAAAAAAGGTGACATGGTGGTTGTTAATTTCCCGGATGCAGGGGGACTGAGTGTCAGGGCGCCCATTTTCAGGGTAGGCAATGTGATCGATAATGCAAGCCGGACCTTCCGCATCGAGGTAAAGATCAATAACCGCAATAAATTACTGAAACCAAATATGTATTCCATCATCCGTGTAAATGATTTCAGTTCTTCATCCGCATTCATTGTATCCTCGGTAGTCATCAAACAGGACATAAAGGGCAATTACATATACATTGCAGACACTGAAGAGTTGAAAGCCAGGAAACGTTACATTAAAACAGGCCTTTCATACGAGGACCAGACCATGATCCTGGATGGGATCTCAGAAGGTGAGAAAGTAATCGTTAAAGGATTTGCCCAGGTTTCAGACGGTGTTGACCTTAGCATGAGATAAGTAAGCTATGAAGAAAATAAAAGATACCGTCGTAAGGGATTTCAAACTTACTACCCTGTCCCTGAAGAACAGGAATACAGTTTTCCTGCTTACCTTTGTCATAGTACTCTTCGGAGGGATCTCATACAAAGGCCTTCCTAAAGAACTTTTCCCTGACATCGTGATCCCGACCATCCTGATCCAGACCACTTACCCGGGAAATGCACCCATCGATATTGAAAACCTGATTACCCGTCCCATTGAAAAAGAAATTGAAGGGATCAACGGGATCAGTGAACTTTCCTCTACATCCGCCCAGGATGCCTCGATGATTTTTGTGGAGTTCAATACCGGAACGGACATCCAGGATGCACTTACAGATGTGAAGGACGCGGTGGACAAATCCATGAGTGAATTGCCCAATGACCTTCTGTACGATCCTCTTGTGATGGACATTGACCTTTCTGAATTTCCCATCATAAACATTAACCTTTCAGGGGATTTCAGCCTGGAGGAACTAAGGGAATACGCCGAATACCTGGAGGATGAAATCGAAAGCATTTCCGAGATTTCAAAGGTGGAGCTGCAGGGACTGAATGAAAAAGAGATCCGCATCGATGTTGACCTTCATAAAATGGAAATCGCTGACCTCACCTTCTATGATATCGAAATGGCCGTGATGGCCGAAAATGTATCCATCTCGGGAGGGGAGATAAAGCTGGGCTCTTCACGCAGATCTATCCGTACCATCGGTGAATTCAAAACCGTGAAAGAGATTGGTGATATCATCGTGAAAAGGGAAGAGGGAAAAACTGTCCACCTGAAAGACATTGCCGATGTAATAGACGGTTATGCAGATCCGGACTCCTATGCCAGGCTCGACAGGCAACCCGTGGTATCGGTTCAGGTCATTAAGAAAGGGGGTGAGAATTTGCTCTCAGCGACGGATAAGATCTTTGAGACCCTTGACCGGGCCAGGCTATCGGGAAGGATCCCGGCAGATCTGAACCTGTCCCTTACCAATGACCAGTCTGACATGGTTCGTATTCAGTTGCACAACCTTGAGAACAGCATGATCATGGGGGTGATATTCGTGGTGCTTGTTTTGTTTTATTTCCTGGGTACCCGGAATGCTCTTTTTGTCGGATTAGCCATCCCGATGTCCATGTTTACATCCTTTATAGTCCTCAACATTCTGGGTCACAAGATCAGCATGATCGTTCTTTTTTCCCTTATCCTGGCACTCGGTATGCTTGTGGATAATGCTATTGTGGTGGTGGAAAATATTTACCGCTTTGTCTCCAGGGGATATAAACCCTTCGAAGCGGCCCGACAGGCCGTGGGGGAGATCGCGGGACCCATTATCGCTTCCACGGCAACCACCCTGGCAGCTTTTGTTCCCCTTGCATTCTGGGGCGGGATAACCGGTGAATTTATGAAAGCCCTGCCCATTACACTGATCATCGTACTTACCTCATCCCTTTTTGTGGCCCTGGTGATCATTCCCGTGTTTTCAGCCACTTTTATACGGGTGGGCGGAACCTCTTACGACAGCAAGCCCAATAAGAAAAAGGGTTATCGCATATCTTTTATAATGCTGGGGATTGCCGTGATCTTTTATATTTTATCCTGGACTATCCTGGCCAATCTGCTGGCTCTCTTTGCCATCATAGGGATCCTGAACCTGGCTTTTTTTTACAAGGCCGAATTATGGTTCCAGAGTGTTTTCTTACCCTGGCTTGAAAAGATCTATTTAAAATCCTTGAAATATGCCCTTCGCCGGAGAAATCCCCTCTGGTTTTTCCTGGGAACCATAGCATTGCTTTTCTTTACCCTGGTGCTGTTCGGAGTTCGCCAGCCACAAATAAATTTCTTTCCGGTGAACGCACCCAACTATATTAACATAGTTGCCGAATTCCCCATCGGAACGGATATTACCGAAACCGAACGCTTCATGCGTAAACAGCTGGAAGAGGATGTCTTCAGGCTGATCGAACCTTATAAAGATATCGTTAAATCTGTGCTGACGACCGTAGGAAAGGGGGGGGATGAGGACCTCAGCAACCTGAGCGTTGGCGATACCCCGCATAAGGCCCTTTCAACCATAACATTTGTGGACTATGAATTCCGGAATGGGGCGGATACAAGGGCAATTATGCGTGAGATCTCCGGAGATCTGATCGGCAAGTACCCCGGTGTGCAGCTTTCGATTGAAAAAGACCATATGGGCCCGCCTGCCGGTAAGGCCATTAACATTGAGATCAGGGGACAGGAATTCGGGGAACTGATGCTCCTGGCAGACTCCATGATGACCTATGTTGAAATGGCAAAAATAGAGGGTATCGAAGGATTAAAAAGTAATCTTACCGTTGGAAAACCCGAAATTCTTGTCACCATAGACCGTGAGAAAGCCCGCCGGTACGGGTTGTCAACGGTGCAAATTGCAAGCACATTGCGTACCTCTCTGTTCGGAAAAGAGATATCTGACTTCAAGGTGGGTGAAGATGAATACCCGATCCAATTGAGGCTCCAGGAAAAATACCGCTATAATGTTCCGGCCCTGATGAACCAGAAGATCATTTTCAATGAAGACGGCAAGGATATCGGTGTGCCCATCTCTTCCGTTGCGGATTTTACCTACAGCAGCACCTACGGATCCGTCCGCAGGAAGGATATGGACCGGGTGATCACCGTGTTTTCAAACGTGATCGAAGGATACAACGGCACGGAGGTCAATGCACAGATCGCCGGAAGGCTGAATGATTTTGATCTTCCCGAGGGATATTCCTTTGCCTTCACGGGAGAGCAGCAGGAGCAGCAGGAATCAATGGCTTTCCTCGGGCGTGCCATGCTGATCGCCCTGGCCCTTATCCTCCTGATCCTGGTTACCCAGTTTAATTCCGTTGTACGTCCGGCGATCATCCTGGCAAGTATCATTTTCAGCACTATCGGGGTATTCGTGGGTATATCAACCTTCAGGATGGATTTCGTCATAGTCATGACCGGGATCGGTATCATATCCCTGGCCGGAATTGTCGTGAATAACGCCATTGTTCTGGTTGACTATGTTGAATTACTGAAAGCCCGCAAGAGGAAAGAACTGGGCATGGAAGAAGGTGCCTACCTGCCCATAGAACTGGCCACGGAATGTATTGTCCAGGGTGGTAAAACCAGGCTTCGTCCCGTACTCCTGACAGCGATCACAACAATACTGGGACTTTTACCCCTTGCTGTGGGAATGAACATTGATTTCAGGGGACTGTTCTTAAGTTTTGAGCCTAATATTTATTTCGGCGGACCGCAGGTTCTTTTCTGGGGACCCATGGCCTGGACAGTGATCTTCGGCCTTACTTTTTCAACATTCCTGACCCTGATCATCGTTCCCGTAATGTACAGGCTTACCACCCTGATGCAGAAAAAATTTATTAGGCTGGTTCAACTAAGAAAGAACAATAACGGCCAGGCTGTTGCAATTGAATAACACAAACCTTCCTCCCGGGCTTCCGGGAGGTAAAAGTTTTTTATCCGAATGTCCGTAAAATCACTTCGCTTTAGGGAGTGGATATAAGGACAAATTTCTTATATTTGTGTTAAGCATAAAACCATTGCTTAAACCGCCGTGCAGGCGGGGATGGTCTGTCAAGCGAATCGCATTAGCGGTCGGCAGCAGGAAACTGCGAAGGAATACTGACCTTGTATTAAGAAATCCATTTCATTCATGGAATGGAGGATGTCAACTTTACTGTATGCAGAAAAAACTAATACTCTTGCTGGCCTTTATGGTACTGGTGGCCGTCTTTGCACTTCAGAACAGTGTGGAAGTCGATCTCAAGCTCTGGTTCTGGAGCATCCGGACTTCCATGGTACTGATCCTTATCCTGACATTTGCGACGGGTGCGCTTGCAGGCATCCTGTTTTCATTGCCCGGGTGGTCGAAGAAATCGAAAACAGAAGACCCGAAACCTTCCGAAGAGCCTGAAGAACAAGTGTCCGTGGAAGAAAAAAGGGCAGGAAAAGACCCTGAATTCGAGGATGTCAATAAATGAAAAGTATTAACCCCGCTTCCGTCTCCTCCGGATCTTTTTAAGGTCTATATCATAAGACGATAATTTCCACTCTATTAACCCTCCGCTGAGGTTGTATACATTTCGGAATCCTTTTCTGGAAAGTATCCGGCATGCAACCAGGCTCCTGTCACCATCATCACAATAAACAAATATGTGCTGATCCAGGTCCAGGCTGTCCGAAATGCTTTCCAGAACGGAACGGTTTTCAGCAAGGATTGCTCCCGGTATTCTTTCCTGGCGGAATTCTTTATACGTTCGGGTGTCGATAATCAGGGGATATTCACAGGAATGGATCCCTATGTAAAAATCCATAGCACTATCCTGTGCATGGATTTGGAATACACTCAACAATAAAAGGACATATACCGGTTTATGAAACACGCCTGGATGATTATTTTTTTACTAAAATTAACAGTTTTCAGGCAGATAAATCATTCAGGGCATCATTAATATAAGGTATTCACCCCGGAGCGCTTCAGCGCTGTAGCTTTGGCGAAAGCGACAAACCCCGGGAAATTAAACCATTTTATGATGAAAAATTCCGTCCATGGGCCTGGTGCATGATTTTTTTAACCTGCTGCTGCCGGATCTGTGTGCAACATGCGGAACTCCCCTGTTCAGGAATGAAAAGGTGATTTGCCTGAAATGCCAGTACGATCTGCCGCGCACCCGTTTCGACTCCTATACGGACAACCCTGTTGCCCGTTTGTTCTGGGGCAGGATCCGGATTGAGAATGCCAGCTCGTATTTCCGATACCAGAAAGGGAGCCGCTTCCAGTCCCTTATTCATGACCTGAAATACAAAGACCGCAAGGACATAGGAAGAGAGCTTGGCAGGCTGATGGGGATTGAATTGCAGGGTTCCGGTTTTGCCAGAGCCGACATAATTCTTCCTGTTCCCCTTCACAGAATAAAACAGCTCAGAAGAGGTTATAACCAGTGTGACCCGATCTCCGAGGGACTTGCCGGAAGCCTTGGCATCCCGTTTCAGTCAGACCTGCTGGAAAAACCCGTGAGATCGACAACACAAACACGTAAGTCACGCTATAGCCGCTGGGAAAACGTAGATGGGATCTTCCGGATTAAGCATCCGGAAAAGCTATGCGAAAGGCATATTCTCCTGGCAGATGATGTGGTAACCACCGGCTCAACCCTGGAAGCATGTGCAACTGCGATACTGGGCATCGATGGTACAAGGGTCAGTATTGCCACCCTTGCAGTGGCTCTGAAATCATTTTAATATCACGCGATCAGCAGGACCCATCACCGCTGCCTGGGGTTGGTCTCTATGTCATTTCAGTACTACCCATCCCCTTTCTTTGGATATGGTATTTATCAGGGAGGTTATGGTTATGTATTGTTGCATCAGCGGGCTAACTGCCTCAATATCCTTATCCCTGTCCTGGACTCCCCGGATCTGTTCTTCTTTCTCGCGTTGTGCAATCTCCAGGATTTTACGCTTGTATTCGATCAGGGCCTTGGGCACATTCTTTTTCAGCAGCATGTCTTCGGTTTCCACCGATGCACCCTTTCTTTGGTGAACCTTGCTCAGGCTGTAGGGCGAGCTCAGCAGGTCTACTGCGAGCTGGCTGACATTCTGGTCGTCATGATGAACAAAATGTTTTACTTCAATGACCTCCCCTGTCCGGAGCAGGTTGTTTACTTCCTCAAATACCTTCCTGTAAAGAAGGTTCCGGAATTACAGCTCATCATTCAGGTTCTCGTTGATGATGTATTCTGCA
>JAUVKJ010000217.1 GCA_030592145.1 Bacteroides sp. | reverse complement strand
TCTAAGGATAAACAGGCTTTTTCGGGAGGATTACGAGGTATGGATCAAACTTGAACGGGAGAACCCGGGCGGCAGCATCAAGGACAGGATCGCCATGAGCATGGTGGAAGATGCTGAAAAGAAAGGCCTTCTGAATCCCGGATCGGTGATCATCGAGTCAACTTCGGGGAATACGGGGATCGGACTGGCCATGGTGGCTGCCGTAAAAAGCTACAGGCTGATCCTTGTCATGCCCGAATCCATGTCATTGGAAAGAAGAAAGGTCATGGAACTCTTCGGCGCCGAATTTGAGCTTACCCCCAGGGAAAAGGGAATGAAAGGGTCAATCACCCGGGCGGAGGAACTTAATCAGGAGATCCCCAACTCCTGGATACCCTCACAATTTAATAACGAGGCCAACCCGGAGATCCACAGGAATACTACGGCCAGGGAAATACTGCGGGATTTTCCGGAGGGGATAGATTACCTGATCACCGGGGTGGGGACCGGCGGACACATAAGCGCTTGTTCCGAAATACTCAAGTCAGAATTTCCTGATATGAAGACCTTTGCGGTTGAACCGGCAGATTCACCCGTGATCAGCGGCGGTAAGCCCGGACCACATCCCATACAGGGAATAGGTGCCGGATTCATACCTGAAAACCTTCATCAAAAATGGCTGGATGGCACCATCCGGGTAGAAAAAGATTCAGCCTTTGAGTATATGCACAGGGCAGCCAGGGAGGAAGGCCTGCTGGTGGGGATATCTTCCGGCGCAACACTTGCGGCCATTGCGCAAAAGATCCCGGAACTGCCTGCTGGGAGCCGCATTCTGGGATTCAATTACGATTCAGGTGAAAGATACCTGTCGATCTTGTAAGTGAAATTACAAAAAGATGAAATTACAAAAAGATGAAAATAGCTATTGACTTTGATGGTACCATCGTGGAGCATGAATTTCCACGGATCGGGAAAGAACTGCTGTTTGCTTTTGAAACCATGCGGGAGTTGCAGAAACAAAAGCACCAGTTACTACTGTGGACATACCGGAGCGGGAAGGAACTTGAGGAAGCCGTCGAATTTTGCCGGGAGAGGGGCATTGAGTTTTATGCGGTGAATAAAAACTACCCGGAGGAAATATACGATGAGAGCATTTCCAGGAAGATACAGGCAGATGTGTATATAGATGACCGTAATATCGGCGGATTTTCCGGCTGGAGCGCGGTTTGGCAGATGCTGAATTCAGCAGGGGGCGATCACATGGAAGAAATGAGAAGGATACAGGAAGGCAGCAAGTCAGGAAACTGGTTTAAACGGCTTTTTAAAAGACACTGATATGCGCTCCATAAACCACCTTATCGCAGGATCTGTTCGGGCTGTACCTCAGGCCTGCAGGGTAATGCACAGGGTGTCCCGGCTTCCTGCGATACCGGCGGCAAGGGCTCGGACGATTCGTTCGGCCCGGCCAATCTTCCGGATTTGCCTCCTGATCGTCGTGCTCCAGGTCCTTGTGGCGGGTTGTGGAAAAAAGGTTCAGCCGGAGGCAGAACGGAAAATCCAGGGATCCTCCGCCCGTTTGCCCGGTATATCCGGAACCAGGGTTCTGAGTCCGGCGAACAACCAGCATTTTACTTTTGGAAACAGGATCCTGGCGCAGCTTGAACGGATCTCCGACACCCTGCCTGAGATCGATTCCGTTGAGTTCTACATTGACGGGGCCAGGTTGCATGCATGTTTTGAGGAGCCGTATGAGTTTGCTTTTCCTGGCGGGGGACTAAAAGTGGGTACCAGGCCCATCCGCATCATAACCTGGTATGCAGACGGACGAAAAGAATACCATAACCTGAACATTATACTGTGGTCCGATATTGTTCCCGGAAACCTTCCGTACCGGATTGAAAACACGTGGCCCCATGATATACATGCATATACACAGGGACTGAGTTATGAGGACGGCTACCTGTATGAGGGAACCGGCCGGTTGACCAGGTCATCACTGAGGAAAACCGAAATCAGGACAGGGGAACCGGTCAGGATAATGAACCTGCCTGACGACGTCTTCGGAGAAGGAATAACCATCCTGGATGATAAGATCTTTCAGCTGACCTATAAATCCCAGGTGGGATTCGTATATGAAAAGGAAAGTTTTAAGCGGATCCGGAAAGTCTATTATCAGAACAAGGAGGGATGGGGACTTACCCATGACGGGCAGAATCTTATCATGAGCGATGGTTCTCACAGGATCTATTATATGGACCCGGAATATTTTACCGAGGTCAGGCAAATCGAGGTATACAATGATAAAGGCCCCGTGAGCCGCCTGAATGAACTTGAATACATTGAGGGCAGGATCTTTGCCAATATATACGGGGAAGAGGAGATCGTGATCATCGACCCGGAGAGCGGCAGGGTTACCGGGAAACTCAATATGAAGGGGATCCTCCCGAAGGATGACCGCCACAGCAGGCTCGACGTCTTTAACGGGATAGCATGGAACCCTGATAAAAGGGTTCTCTATGTTACCGGGAAATACTGGCCGAAACTTTTCGAGATATCCCTGCCGGGAGAGTTTTAATTATTGAAGTATTCCGTAAGAACCTTAATACTTTTCGGAATGATGCTGAACTCAATGGGGGTATGCCCGAGAGACTCTCCGTCTGTTTCCAGCCGTATTGTATCCCTGGATTCCACAATGATGGATTTTCCCGTGTAACTATCAACTCTCGGATGCTTATCGATGGTGCCGTTGTACAACCTTTTCAGGCTTAGCAGTACACTTGGTTTGCTGAGTTTCTTGATCACGGTAAGGTCGAACAGGCCGTCATCCGGAATGGCATTGGGGGCCTGTATCATTCCTCCCCCGCTGTACTTGCATATTCCGACATTTATGCTGAAGATTCTGTTTACCACATTGAGTCCGTCAATATTGATAAGAGCTTCCACGTGCCGGTAAGTGACCAGGCTGGTGAAAATATTTATAAGATACAGTAAAATTCCTCCCCTGCCTTTTTCTTTCATCCTGTTGGACTTGCGGGTTACCACGGCATCGAATCCCATGCCCGCAATATTCACGAAATATCTGTTCCCGGGTTCATCCTCGTTGCAGTATTTGACCATACCGGCATCCTGTATGAAGGTCTGGTTCCGGGTAAGGAGCCGGACGGCTGCGTCATATTCGGAAGGAATACCGAACATTTTTCCCCAGTCATTGCCTGTTCCGACGGTGATCATGCCAAGGGTAATATCAGTCGTTTTGAAGCGGTTTTGTCCGAAAATCCCGTTTACAACCTCGTTCATGGTGCCATCCCCGCCCACCACAACAATCTTTTTATATCCCTCCTGCTCAAGGTATTTAATGGTAATCTCGGTGGCATGCCCGGGACGTTCGGTAAATACGGACGTGAATTGCAGATTGTGATGTTCGAGGATCCCTGATATCTTTTCCCAGTCAATGAGGCCTTTGCGCCTGCCTGCATTGGGATTCACTACGACCAACCATTTCTTATCAGGCTTGTTACTGTGTGGCATAAAAGTTAATTTAATGATCCATTAACGTTCCAAATATCGTAAAAAAAAATAAACCCGTTTTTTACAGGCAAATGCACGTTGTTGATAATGTGTTAAAAACTGCATGGGAAAATGTTCAAAATAAGATTCTAATAAAAAAATGCGAATGCTGAAGAAGTTATAAATTTGAGTCCCACGAAAAACAAGTAAACTAAACGAAAAGAATGGGTAAAGTAATAGCACTGGCGAACCAGAAAGGGGGAGTAGGAAAAACCACGACTGCGATCAACCTTGCAGCCAGCCTGGCAGTACTGGAACAGAAAGTATTGATAGTCGACGCCGATCCCCAGGCAAATGCCACATCGGGAACCGGGTTTGATACCAAGAATATCAAGACCAGCATCTATGAATGCCTGGTGGATGAGGTCAATCCGGCGAACATTATCCTGAAT
>JAUVKJ010000171.1 GCA_030592145.1 Bacteroides sp. | reverse complement strand
GAACTGGACAAACTTTCCGGCGACGGGTTGTTTAACGGGGGCATATCCCTGGGCGAGGGACTGGGAAAACTCTCTATTGAGACTGGGAAAGCCTATTCTGACGTGATGAAAAAATCTTTCCCTGAAGATACCCCCGATCACCGCATACTGGCCATTTCCCAGTACCTCCAGGAGAATAAGCAAAAAAAGAATATTGTCCTGATCACCAAGGACATCAATCTGAGGATGAAGGCCAAGGCTCTTGGCGTTATCGCGCAGGACTACAAGAGCGACAAAATCGCCAATCTTGATGACCTGTACAAAGGCATCTCCATCCGGGAAGGCATCGGCACCAAGCTGATTTCCAAGATGTATGAGGTATACGAAGGCGTGCCGGTTGACGAATTCAAATTCGAAGAAAAACCCAGTCCCCACCAGTATTATATCCTGAAGAACGGAAAATCCAGTGCACTTGCCCATTTTGATCCCTTCAACAATGTGATAAACCGCGTGGAGAAGCAGAAAGCATACGGCATCGAGCCCCGTAACGCAGAGCAGGCATTTGCCATGGATGCACTGATGCGGCCGGAGGTGCAGCTGGTTTCCCTCACCGGGAAAGCGGGCACGGGAAAAACCCTGCTGGCCCTGGCAGCCGCCCTGTACCAGCGCAAACTGTTTACCCAGATCTTTCTGGCCAGGCCCATAGTTGCCCTTGCCAACCGAGACCTTGGCTATCTGCCCGGAGATGTGAAAGAAAAGATCGAACCCTACATGCAACCCCTGATGGACAACCTCTCGGTCATCAAGCATAAATTCAGCCAGCAGAGTCCGGAATTCACCAAGATCGACGAGATGCTGAAAAATGAAAAGCTCGTGATCACCCCCCTGGCCTATATACGCGGCCGCAGCCTGTCGCGCGTGTTCTTCATCGTTGATGAGGCACAGAACCTGACACCGCATGAGGTCAAGACCATTATCACCCGTGCCGGGGAGGGGACCAAGATGATCTTCACCGGTGATATAGAACAGATCGACTCGCCTTACCTGGATTCAGCCTCGAACGGCCTGTCCTACCTGTCAGATAAGATGAGGGGACAGGATGTCTTCGCCCATGTGAACCTGGTTAAGGGAGAGCGTTCCTTTCTGGCTGATTTGGCCAGTACCCTGCTATAATACCATAGTCATTCTGAACTTGTTTCAGGATCCAGGTCCTGAACCGAGTTCAGGATGACTAACAAGTTCAGGATGACAAACCGGGTTCAGGATGACATTTTTTTGTGTACATTTGATAGAAAGAACCCTCCATGAGTACAAAAAAAACCCTCCACATTGTCCGGCACGGAAAATCCAGCTGGGACTATGAAAACATTTCAGATATCGACCGTCCCCTCAGTCCGCGCGGGATTAATAATGCCTACCTGATGGCAAAGAAACTTTCTGAGCGGAAGGTGCACCCCGATCGCTTTATTACCAGTCCCGCGAACCGCGCCCTTTACACGGCTATCATCTTTTCCCGTATCCTGAAGTTCCCCTACGATCAGATCCATATCGAGGACAGGATTTACTCAGGTTACACGGACGACCTGATCGAGCTTATCAGGAAGCAGGACAAATCAGTCTCCAACCTCCTGGTCTTTGGGCACAATCCTTCTTTCACGGTATTTGCCAACCAGCTGATGGACCACTACCTGGAGAATATTCCCACAGCAGGGATTGTCAGTCTGGATTATGAGATCGAGTCTTGGGACCAGGTCGGCAAAACCGCTCCAGTCAAAGATTTTTTCGACTATCCCAAGCGGTACAGCTAGAAAAAGACTCGCTGGTTTTTATTACCTTTAGCGGTATCACAGGCATAATATGGCTGTTAAGAAAAAAATTATCAACCGGGAACTGAGCTGGCTGTCTTTCAACGAGAGGGTCCTGCAGGAAGCTATTGATCCCAATGTCCCGTTGGTTGAGCGATTTCGTTTTCTTGGAATTTTCTCAAACAACCTTGATGAATTCTTCAAGGTACGGGTGGCAACCATCAAGAGGATGATCGATGTGGAAGAATCCACCGGTATCAAAAACAAGGAAAAACCTAAAAAGCTCCTTAATGCCATACAGCAAAAGGTAATCCTGCTTCAGCAGAAATTTGAACAGACCTACCAGGACCTTATCGCCGAGCTGGCAGAGCAGGACATACACATGATACGGGAAGATCACCTGAATGAAGAACAGTCAGCCTACGTCAGGAAATTTTTCCAGGATGAAGTCCTGTCGGTCGTCACACCTGTGATGCTGCACAATATTAAGAAGTTTCCGCACCTGATAGACAAGTCAATTTACCTGGCCATAAAACTGACCAGTTCGGACAATGGTATAGAACCTGAATACGCAATGATCGAGATCCCCAGCGATGAGATCGGCCGTTTTGTAGTCCTGCCCCCCTCCGGAAGCAAGCAATACATCATGCTGCTTGATAATGTAATCCGCTTCTGTCTGGATGATATTTTCGGGATATTCCAGTACGACCAGTTTGAAGCTTACACAATCAAGCTTACCAGGGATGCCGAGCTCGATATAGACAACGATCTCTCAAAAAGCTTCCTCGAGATCATTGACAGCAGTGTATCGGACCGGATCAAGGGACAAACCGTACGGTTCGTTTATGACAGCTCCATGCCGGAAGACCTGATGGAATACCTGAAAGAAAAACTGCAGCTTAACGAGGAGGATAACCTTATCCCGGGTGGCAGGTACCATAATTTCAAGGATTATATGAATTTCACGAACCTGGGAGGGAAGCATATGGTTTATAATCCGACCCCTCCGGTGCCACATCCCCTGATACAACCCCACAGGAGCATCCTTGAAGTGATTACGAAGAAGGATATCCTGCTGCACTTCCCCTTCCAGAAGTTTGACCATTACATCAATCTGCTCAGGGAAGCTGCCATAGACCCGGATGTAAAGTCAGTCGGCATAACCCTTTACCGGGTGGCCAAAAATTCCAGGGTGATCAATGCCCTTATTTCCGCCGCAATGAACGGTAAAAAGGTTACGGTAATCATTGAATTGCAGGCCCGGTTTGATGAGAAGTCCAATATATTCTGGGCACGAAGACTGGAGGAAGCAGGTGCCCGCGTACTCTTCGGACTGCCCGGGCTGAAAGTTCACAGCAAGCTGAGCCTGATCACCAGGAAGGAAGGCAAGAAGCTCGAGCGGTATGCAACTGTGGGGACAGGTAATTTCCATGAGGGAACTGCCACCCTTTACGCGGACCTTACCCTGATGACCCATGATCCGAGGATCACTGATGAGGTGCAAAAGGTTTTTAATTTTTTCGACGCCACCTATAAAACCTTCAAGTATAAACACCTGCTGGTTTCTCCCCTGTATATGCGTAACCGCCTGTACAACATGATCGATATCGAGATCAGGAATGCAAGGGCCGGAAAAAACGCCTACATTCTTCTGAAGATCAATAGCTTGGTGGACAGGGACATGATCAAGAAACTTTACCAGGCCAATGCAGCCGGAGTCAGGATCAAGGCCATTGTCCGGGGCATCTGTTCCCTTACTCCGGGTGTGCCAGGGCTAAGTGAAAACATTGAAGTGATCAGCATTGTTGATAAATTCCTTGAGCATGCACGCATCTTTGTCTTCTGCAATGACCACGATGAAAAGTATTATATTTCTTCGGCGGACTGGATGACAAGAAACCTGGACCACCGGATCGAGGTTGCCTGTCCCATTTTTGACCCGGAAATACAGAAGGAGATAAGGGATATTCTCGAGATCCAGATGCGCGACAATGTTAAGGCAAGGATCATCAATGAGAGCCAGGATAACCATTACAGGGAACCCTCCGACACAAGAAAGGTGCAGTCGCAGATGGAATTGTATCAATACTACCAAAAAAAATAGCAATATGGACCTGGAAAAATTATGCAGGCAGGTAATGGACATTGCCCGGGAGACGGGCGAATTTATCCTGGGTGAACAAAAGAAATTTTCATCCTCTTCCATTGAGAAAAAAGGCAAACAGAATTTTGTGACATATGTTGACACCGGCTCGGAGAAAATGCTGGTAAAAGAGCTTAGAAAGCTAATACCGGATGCAGGATTCATTGCAGAAGAAGGTACCGCCGGGCAATCCGGAGAGGCCTGGCAATGGATCATAGACCCGCTTGACGGTACCACCAATTTTATCCACGGACTCCCTCCCTATGCCATCAGCATTGCCCTGGCGCATAAAGGGGTGATCGTCCTGGGCGTGGTCTACGAGCTCGGATTCAAGGAATTCTTTTATGCCTGGAAAGGAAGCAAGGCCTATATGGACGGGCGAGAGATCCGGGTCAGTAAAACCGGCAAGGTAGCTTCCTCCCTGATCGCAACAGGCTTCCCATATACCTACTTTGAAAGGATTGACCCGTTTATGCATTCCGTCAGGTACTTTATGAAGAATTCTCATGGACTGCGCCGCCTGGGATCGGCAGCGACTGACCTTGTCTACGTGGCATGCGGAAGGTTCGAGGCCTTCTATGAATACGGCCTTAATTCCTGGGATGTAGCCGCCGGGACCTTTATCATTCAGCAGGCCGGAGGTAAGGCCTGTGATTTCGACGGGAAAGACGACTGGCTGTTCGGGGGTACCATCATTGCATCCAACTCAGATATGTTCGGGGAATTTAAAGAAGTGATCTGCAAGATCTTCAATACTTAATTCATGATATAAACTGACCTGATGTCTGCAATTGTCTTCTACCTGAGCCTCCCCTTGCTTTACCTGTTGTCGATTCTTCCGTTCCGGGTACTCTTTGTATTATCAGACCTGCTTT
>JAUVKJ010000202.1 GCA_030592145.1 Bacteroides sp. | reverse complement strand
ATGAGCGCACTAATGGTTAAAAACCTTCCAACCATCTGCATTGACGGAAAAATAGTTTTTGTTTCCAAAATTCCGCCCCGGCATGAACTTATCGCTTCCATTCAGAAGAGGATTAATGAAAAGATGCGAATGCGACTTAATTTACGCAGGGGAGAGGTTCTCATCCTTGGAAGAACCAATGATGAATGTGAGCGGCTGGAGCTGATCCTGAAAAAGGCTATTCGGGAACTGGGTCCCGGTTTAAGCTATCGCTTTATAACAGATGAGAAACAGATCCTTTCCTATGGAATAGTGCAAACACCCGCATTTGTAATCCGGGAAATCAAGGTAAAGTCACAGGGAAAGGAACCCACACTGGAGGTTGTGAAAGAATGGATCAAGGATCTTATGTAAGGACCTTGCGGTCACGGTAAACGCAATTCTGTACATCGCATATCTTGCAACTGTAGGCAGTTTTCTTTACATCCCGCCCGATGCCGGTAATCCCGCTGACCGACTTTATGGGGATCATGAGTGAACTTTCGGAAAGAGAGATCCCACAGAAGTTTTCCGGGAAGAAAGTGAATAATTTTTGCTGTTCCTTCACAAGCCAGCCACAGTAACCGGGACTGTATGGGTTGGTAATGTGATATCCCTCTCTTTCCATTTCTTTTTCCAGTTCAACCTGCATAAGGTCCACAGCCGATTCAACAATCTCAGATCCCAGGAGATCAATAATATACCCTGCCAGAGTGTCCCCGTTGCGAATACGCTCCCTGCTCCATGCCTCAATTCCCTTGCCGGCAGTCATAAGGAAAAAGGCAATTTTTTCTGATTTCCTGAGGCTTCCGGTGATGATCTTACCGGGATAAAAATCCAGGAAATTTACTTTGATATGGCTTTTATCCAATATCTCGAACTGCACCGGCACAACATATCCACCCCGGATATCCGTGTGAGCCGGAGCTTCCGTAAATATCTCGTCGATCATTCCTGCAATGGGGTCCGGTGATTCTCCTTCGGCGTAGCCCATTAATTTCTCGATCCAGCCGGTTTTTACCGGAAGATCTGCAAATGCATATTTAAATACGACAGGATCCGGGGTTTGCATTATTATTCGTGATATCGGCCTATCCCCGGAGTTTTTCGAGTTCTTTACCTATTCTGGAGATATGGTCGGGAGTGGTTCCGCAGCATCCACCAATGATATTGGCACCGTACTTTACCAGTTCCGGGATAAACCGGGCAGTGACCTCCGGTGTTTCGTTAAATACGGTTTTTCCGTCCCTGAACTCGGGTGTGCCGGCGTTTCCCTGTATCAGGACCGGAACATCCGGATCCGCTTCACGGATCTCTTTAAGAACGGAGATCATTCCTTCTGTTCCGTTTCCGCAGTTGGAACCCAGTATGACGGCTCCGGCCTTTTTCAGAACCGGGACCATTTCGGCAGGAGATACTCCCATCATGGTCTTGTATCTGCCGTCAACGGTTCTTTCAAAGGTCATGGTGCAGATTACATCCAGGCTGGTATGTTCTCTGGCTGCCCTGATGGCCAGGCTTGCTTCTTCAAGGTCTGACATGGTTTCAACGATAATTGCATCTGCACCGCCCTCTGCCAGGGCAACTGCCTGCTCCCTGAAGGCCTCATACATTTCTTCCGGTGTAACTTCACCGGTCATCAGGATTTTCCCGGTAGGGCCGACCGATCCGAGTACGATCTTATCATTCCCGCATGCCTCCCTTGATATCTCTGCTGCAGCCCGGTTCAGTTCGATGACACGGTCTTCCAGCCCGTAGTGTTGAAGCTTAAAGCGGCTTCCCCCGAAAGAATTGGTTTCAATCATATCGGAGCCGGCTTCAACATAAGACCTGGCGACATCCAGTACCTTTCTTCTCTGTTCAATGTTCCAGAACTCCGGGCATTCCCCGGGCTTCAAGCCCATTGCCTGCAGCATGGTTCCCCATGCACCATCGGAGGCAAGTATTCTGCCTTCTGAGAGTTTATCAAGAAGGATTCCCATTTCTTAAGTGATAAATTGTTTAAACTGATGTTATGCTGAGAAATGGCTAAGCAACGACCGTATTGAGATATTCAACCGCTCCTTGTGGATCAGGGGAATAGAAATCCGCACCGATCTCTATCCTGAACTCATCCGTCAGGGGCGCTCCGCCAACGACAATTACCTGTGAGGGGAATTCTGCCTTGATCTCTTTAACCGTATCTGCCATATTATTCATGGTCGTGGTAAGGAGGGCGGATAAGCCGATCACGCAACCGGGATTTTCCTTTATCGTCTCCACAAGCTTTGATGTTTGAACATCCACCCCCAGGTCAATAACCTCCCAGCCGGATCCCTCGATCATCATGCTGACCAGATTTTTACCGATGTCGTGGAGGTCTCCGGCCACCGTACAAATCACGAATTTCCCTTTTCTTTCGATTTCGCCGGACTGGAAAAAAGGCTTCAGATGTACCATAGCGGCATTCATGGCCTTGGCTGACATCAGGACCTGGGGCACAAAAATCTTGTTTTCACGAAACTTCACGCCGACCTTTTCCATGCCCGGCACAAGTCCCTTCTGTAGGATATCACTGGCAGGATTGCCCTGATCCAGAGCAGTTTTAGCCAGCTCATCCGCACCTTCCTGCCCTTTCATATCCGGGGGATAAGGGGAGGCCAGGTTTATTTTTCCAAACTCAATGCAATGCGATAATTTGTCAAGAATATTTTCCATGTGATAACGATGATTTTAAACCATAGCAATATACTAAATAATACAAAAAACCAGACCTGAATATTGTTTAAACTATACCCACGTATGTTATAGCCGGTGATTTATTTTAATATTTACTTACTTTGCAAGGTGATAAAATCAGCCGGAGGATACAGGAACGATAAAACACCGATCATACTGGTAACAGGATTTTTTGGTGCAGGCAAGACTACTTTCATTAAGCATTTGCTGGAACAATTGCCTCCGGCAATGAAGATCGCTGTGGTCCAGAATGAATATGCCAGTGCAGGTATCGATACGGCTGAATTATTATCGGTTGAGCGAAAATTTGAAGTACTGGAAGTCATTAACGGATCTGTATTCTGCGTATGCCTGCTGGCTTCCTTTATTGATTCACTGGCTGAATTTACCGACAAATACAAGCCGGATCTGATCCTCATCGAGGCATCCGGCCTGTCTGACCCTATAGCCATTGCTGAAATGATGCAACATCCCCTGCTGGCCGTGCGGGTATATCTTTCATCAGTGTGGTGCATCGTGGATGCTCTTAATTACAGTAAAGTGAGCAGGATGAATACCCGTCTTGAGCACCAGGTGATCATCGCTGACATGCTGCTGGTCAATAAAACAGATATCATGGAGGATGAACCTCATGTACTGGAGAAAAGCTTGAAAAATTTGAATTCCGATGCCCGGATCCTGCTGACTACCTATTGCAGGGTGCCTCAAAAAGTGTTTGATGAATTTGCCGGCCAAACAGCCGCCATTGAAAAGAGCATGGAACACTCGAATATTGAACCGGCAGGAAGATCAGATATTAACACTTTGGTGATCAGGACTTCCATGAAAATCACGCTGGATGGACTTCATTTCTTTATTTCTGAGGTTGAAGGCAGCCTGATCCGGATGAAGGGATTTGTGAGGATCGGGAAGGGAAGGGTGATCCGGGTGCAATCTGAATTCGGACAATCCCGGTTATCAGAGACAGGAATCTATTCAGGCAATACAGAATTGATCGGCCTGGGATGGAATATCACGGCCGGCGGTTTCGGAAAAAGATTCCATGAAGTCCGGAAATCTTTTTCGCAGGCTGGGAACCAGGGAAAAATTACCTGAATTCAGTTCCCCGAAAAAGATTGCTGCCCCGGCGACAAACTAACCATCAAAACTTCCGGTGGAGGGGGCTTTGGAGCGTATTAAAGAGGGGCACATATATTTTCTGTATTTCGCTGATCAGGTTGGTGTGTCCCGATCCGGATGGATGGGGTTAATTATTTTACAGATCAGCAGTATTGATCACTTTCCCGGCCCCGGCCTGTATGTAATTGTCCCCAAATGTATCCTTGAATATACGCAGGGTGCCATCACCGCTGCAGTGGGTAGGTGCCATATACTTTATGTTCTTTTCCTTAAATTCCGCTGCGATGGCTTTAACAGCATCGGCACTTGCTTGCC